>CAYWBO010000001.1:0-56798 GCA_964456625.1 uncultured Lentimicrobiaceae bacterium
CCCGGGGGTGGGGTGTCAAAGCAAAAACCCTACTCGCTTTGCTCGTAAGTTTTTCTTTTTCCCTAACCTTCAGAAAGTAAACTTTCTTCGGCGTGAAAAAGAAAAACCCCATGCGTTGGCATGAGGTTTTTGCTTTGCGGAGAGAGGGGGATTCGAACCCCCGGTACCCTTTGACAGGTACGACGGTTTAGCAAACCGTTGGTTTCAGCCACTCACCCATCTCTCCGAATGCTGAAATTCATTAAAATCTTTTCGTCGGGCTTGCAGAATTTCATTCTACGACTCTCCCGACTCAAAAGTCGGGATGCGCTAACCGGACTATAATGTGTCGGGGTAGTAGGATTCGAACCTACGACTCTCCCGACTCAAAAGTCGGGATGCGCTAACCGGACTATAATGTGTCGGGGTAGTAGGATTCGAACCTACGACCCCCTGCTCCCAAAGCAGGTGCGCTAACCGGACTGCGCTATACCCCGAACGTTTCTGTTATTCAAGAACGAGCGGCAAAATTAACCATTAATTTTAATTTGAAAAGAGATTCCTTTAAAATTTTGATAAACTTTTCAGCCGTTGAATTGCATGGAATAAGCCTCAGGATTTCAACTCCCCGTAACGGAAACAATCCGTTGTGTGGTCGTTTACCATGCCGATGGCTTGCATAAAAGCATAAATGATGGTTGATCCCACAAATTTAAATCCCCGTTTCTTCAGTTCCTTACTGATCTGATCCGAGATTTCGCTGGTTGCCGGTACTTCTGCCAGCGTCTTCCAGTGATTTTGGATCGGCTTCCTGTCAACAAAATCCCACAGAAAACAATCAAAACTGCCAAATTCCTTTTGTATTTCCAGGAAAGCTTTGGCATTGGTAATGGCAGAATTTATTTTCAGGCGGTTCCTAACGATTCCCGCGTCCTGTAATAAGGCATCAACTTTATCCTGTCCGTAACGACTGACTTTTTTCACATCGAAATGATCGAATGCTTTCCGGTAATTTTCTCTTTTGTTCAGGATGGTTTCCCAACTCAACCCAGCCTGGGCACCGTCAAGCACGATGGCTTCAAAAAGTTTTTGATCATCATGGACTGGGACGCCCCATTCAAAATCATGATAATCCTGATAGATTTTGGTCTTGTTGGACCAGTTGCATCTTGTTTTCATTCAGTTCAAAAAATGATATGTCTTACGATCGAAAACCGTAACTAAAATACAAAGCTCCCGGCATTCATCAACAAAGATTACAGGACTCTTTTTTCAACATATTTGGAATTGATGATTCGGAGCACCCCCATGTAATCCATTTTAAACTCTAGTAGATCACCCACTTTGTAATTCTTTTCATTTTCCTTAAGATCGATTACGATCATATCGGAACTGGCACCTACAAAATGGAGGTTGGGGTCTACAGGTTCGATATGATGCTCGTCGACATCCAGGAGGCCCATGTCTATGATCGCTCTATAAGAGGTTTCCCCGATGAGTTTTTCTTCGAAGTTAAAAGTCTGACCATCGACATTTGTTCCCATCTCACCCGTCGGCACAACCGGTTTTTCGCTGAGCTCGATGATCTCGGAATAAAGCCTGAAGACATCGGAATGCATCCGCTTGAACGGTTTATTATTATAAACATCGGTACCCAGAAACAATGTTTCACCTACCCTGAAATGATTGATGCCTTTGGGCAGGAGATTTTGGAAGATAAGCGGGATGGTGACGGAAGAGCCTCCTGAAACAAATGGAATTTGCTTGTTGAATTTGGCTTCTATCAACTGCTCATAAAGACTCAGCTGTATCAGTTTATCCTGACTGGGCAGTACTCCGTACAGGCAGGACAGGTTTGCACCAATGCCGACAATGCTGATGTTTTTGAGTTTGAAAACGTTCCTGTAAAAATCAATGAAATCTTCTCCCATAACGCCCTCACGAAGCTCTCCCAGCTCGATCATGATAATCACTTTGTGCACCTTTTTTTGCCGCTCGGCCTCTTCCGACAAAAGCTGAATGGTACCTATTTCGGTATTCATACTGATATCAGCGTATTTTACAACGCTGCTGATCGCTCTTTTTGCAGGGGGTTTGATGTAAATGGTTTCGATAGTTGGGTCGATACTTTTGATCATTTTTAAGTTGGACACCCGTGAATCGGAAATCTGTTTGATCCCGAGCTTTAACAATACTGAGAGATAATCTTTATTCCCGCTCAATATTTTCGAAACAACGGTCCACTGAATATTATTCTTGATAAATAGCCGATCCAGGAAATCGAAATTTGCTTTTAACTTTTTAGTGTTTAGAGTTATATATGCCATGATAATTATTTTATCAGCCTCATTTCGATATACTTGCTGGTAAAACCAACCTTCTGGTATAAGAAACGGGCAGGATTATCAGGTTCCACATGCAGTGCGATATTACCCTTCGTTAATTCAATGGCCTGTTTCATCAGATGCTTCCCAATGCCTTTGCCCCGCATATTTTTGTGAGTAGCAATATAAACGAGGATGTTTTCCGGAATGTAATCTTTCATTCCCGTTTCATTGATGATCACGGCGCCTGAAATTTCATTTCCTTCGTAGGAAACCAGGATGAATCCACCGAACGAAGGGGTCTCTTTTAAAGCATAATGCACCGATTTTTCAATATCCTGCTTCGGATCGCCATACTGCTCAAGGTTATGAAATAAAAAATTGATAATGTCCGCTTTTTCGACAATGTCGGGTTTGTTTACTGAATTGAATACTTTGGTAACAATCATGAATATTTTGAATTTTAATTTATAATTTGATTAAATAATGAACTTTAAATGCGTGTTTTGAAATAAACCGGAAAGTCAGTTCCCGATTTTCTCCCAGTCTTCGATTTCGCCTTCCGTGACTTTGAACAGGGGATGGGTCGTGATCTCCTTTTCCTGCGAAACCTGAAAAAATCTTTCCGGATCACGGATCTCCAGTTTTTTGATAAGGTGTTCGGTTTCGTATGCTACCTGACCTTTGGTAACCGGTATTTCTCCATGATTAAAATTCATGTCGATTTTTTCTTTCCTGAAATGATAACCCCGGTTCTGTGCCTCCTCGTAAACAGAGACTAAGTACTGGTTGATCCGTTGGGCGGGGTGGTCAGCATTTTTAAATCGTAACAGTTGCGGGTGATTTTTATATCCTTTGGTTTTCCCTTCCAGGACGTGTTTTGCCAACAGGGTCTCCCGCCAAAGTGCTACCAGCCCCTTCGCATCAAGGTATTTCGGATGAATAGACCAAATTCGCATTGTTCTTTAATTTTAAGAAGCTGAACCAACAGCTTTCAGGTTCAGGGATTGCAATCCTGGTTAATCCGGATCAGTTTTCCGATGTCGAAACCATTTTCTTTTGCAATCTCCAACAGCTTTGAATAGACTTCATCTGATAAAACTTTCGTTCTGGACAGCACCCACAGAAATTTTCTGGAAGGATCTCCGACCAGGACATACTGATAGTTTCTGTCCAGCGCGATGATGTAGTATTTTCCCGAAAAGGGCCAGAAGAATCTTACTTTCAGTCTTCCGGGATACTTTTCATTGGGGATCCAGGCGATGCCTTTTGCCGTTTTGATTTTCTGTATGTCATCTGTAAGATGACCGCTGTTGATCACTTCAATCTTTCCGTTCTCTTTAACTGAGTAATTGGCTGTAACACAAACCAGTCCTTTTTCGAATCTGTTGGGAAAGCGGGCAATTTCGTACCATTGTCCGGCGTACTTTTGGATGTCGACTTTCGCTACCGTCGGCAACTCTTTGGTGGAGGAGCTATAAAAGAAATTAAACATTGTGAGTAATATTAGTATAAGTCGCATTTGTCCTACAGCTTGTTATTTCCAGGCCATGCTCTGAACCAAAAGCCCTTTCCGGACGAAAGGCAGTTTCTTTATACAAAGAAACCCGTTAGACATCCTTATCATACCAACGGCCAGAACGGATTGTGTTTGTTCAGAGGTTTCGTTTCGAGACCGGCCTGTTTGATAAACTTATGCAAAGGTACAAAAAAGTTGCGAAGGACCCGGGAACACGACCATGGGAAATGGGTTATTCTTCCACCTTTCGGATGAGTGGATTGAACGCTTTGGAAGCTACAATCACCTTATTCCCAACAGCCATGGAAGCGGCTTCGGAAGCGTCAGCGATGACTTTAACGATGTTGGCCCCGATGAGGACGGTGACCACATAGATGATATCTTGTTTCTCGATATTGATGATCTCGCCGAAAAGCTGGAATTTGCCGCTGACTCTTTTGCTGGCGAAGACATCTACAGGCAGACCATGTTTGAGAATTTTCCCGTTTTCAAGAAAAAACACTTCGTCAGACATTTTGATCACTTCATTGGCGTCGTGGCTTACCAGAATGGTTGTCAGATGATACTGTTTATGAACTTTCAGAATGTAATCCTGAAGTTTTAAGCGCATCTGTGTGTCAAGTGCCGAAAGGGGTTCGTCAAGCATCAGAATCTCCGGTTTTCGGACCAAAGCCCGCGCAAGAGCTACCCGTTGATTTTGTCCTCCCGAAAGTTCTGAAGGCTTACGGTTTTTTAAATCCCCCAGTTCAATTGTTTCCATGAGCTCCTTTACGATCACTTTATCCTGACCTTTTTCCAGTGCATACATCAGGTTTTCCTGAACGGTCATGTTGGGAAAGAGAGCATAGTTCTGAAATAAAAAACCTACCCTGCGCTGCTGGGGTTTTAAGGAAATTGCTTTTTTTGAGTCCAGCCAGAGGTCTTCGTTGACTTTTATGTGACCTTTGTCGGGATTCATTAGCCCCGCAATCATTCTTAAAATGGAAGTTTTCCCGGCTCCGGAATTCCCGAATAAGGTCACCAGATGGCCTGGCTGGATCCTGAGGTCCACCTCTAGCATCATGGTGCCATCAGCAGCCGTCAGCGCTTTTTGTAGTACGATTTCTATCATCTCCAGAACCTTTTTATATAACCTCCGTTAATCAGAAACACTGCCAGCAGAATGCTAAAGGATATGGCAAATAAAATGAGGGAATAACCGTTTGCCGTGTGGTAATTGAGGGCTTCTACTTCATCGTAAATGGCAATAGAGGCTACTTTCGTTTTCCCCGGTATGTTTCCTCCGATCATCAATACCACCCCGAATTCACCGATGGTATGGGCAAAAGCAAGCACGATACCGGTGAGCAGTGAAGGCCGGATGTTGGGCAGCAACACTTTAAAAAGTGTCCTGGTCTTCGATTTTCCCAACACATAGGAAGCTTCCGCCAGATGGGCATCCAGATTGGAAAAGCCGGCCTGGATGGGGTGAACCATAAAGGGCAAACTGTAGATAACTGACGCGAAAACCAATCCCTCGAAAGAGAAAACAAGCTGCAACCCGAGATGTTGACTCATCCAGTGTCCGAAGGCATTGGCTGGACTCAGGGCAACCAAAAGATAAAAACCGAGTACCGTCGGCGGCAAAACCAGCGGCATGCTGACAAGGGTTTCGATCACCGGTTTGATTTTCACCTTGGTGTACGCGAGCCAGTAGGCGAGTGGTACCGAAACGATCAGCAACAGGGCCGTGGCTGTCAGCGCCAGTTTAAACGTTAATATCAAAGGTTGCCAATCCATAGTTATTCCGATAGCATGATTTCTGTTGTTTTCACAAAAGCAGCGGCATTCTCTCCGATCTGTAGTTGCAGTCGCGACACCGATTCCGATGTCAGCGTTGCTTTGATCGCTCCCGCCTGGGAGTCCATGTGTACGCTGCTGAGCAGTTCACCTTTGGTTATTTCTGTAATTATTCCTTCGATCCTGTTATCCATACTTATGGGAATGTCTGTTCCTTTTCCAATGACCACTTCAGTTTCCTTAAACATCACCTGGATCGGATTCCCTAACTTCAGATAAGCAACGGTGTCCGGGTTTTCAATGATAATGGATTGCAGCAAAATACCGTTTACATCCAGCGTCACTATCGTCAGACGGCCATGGGTGTTCAATGCATTGATATTTCCTTTCAGCGTATTCACAAAAGTGCTTATTTAATGGTATAACCAAATTTTTTGAGGATTTTTTTCGCTTCCGCGGAAAAGAGGAAATTGTAAAACTTCAGGGCATTGGCCTCTTCAGAATTCTTTCTTTTCAGTACGATGACGCCCTGAGCAATCGGAGCATAGCTATCAGGATTGATTTCTACCCAGCTTCCGCTTCCTTTCAGATCGGGCGACAAAACTACGGATTTTGCCGTGAATCCCAGTTCTGCCGATTCCGAAATGATGAACTGGTTTGTCTGGGAGATACTTTCGCCATAAACCAGTTTGCTCTTCACGAGATTGTAAAGGTCGTAATGCTTTAGAGCCTGCACGGCAGCTACTCCGTAAGGTGCGGTCTTTGGATTGGCACAGGCAATGTGTCTGATCATTTTTGTTTTCAGAATGGATAGGGAAGGTTTTACTTTACGGTCCATAGACCATAGAACCAACTTTCCAAAAGCATAAATTTTCGGCGCTTCAAGTGCGAAACCGGATTTGTACAGATCTTCAGGATATTTCATGTCGGCAGAAACGAAAAGGTCGTAAGGGGCTCCTGCTTTGATCTGGGCCGTAAGTTTTCCTGAGGAGCTGATGATCAGGTCACATTCCACTCCATTTTCTTTGGCAAAAGCATGGGTAAGGGCCCTCATGGCAAACTGCATGTTGGCTGCTACGGCAATGGTCAGTTTGGGGATTGGATTTGCGGCTGAGGCTTTCATTCCCATGAATGTTAAAATCAAAATTAAAAGCCCTACACGATTTGTTTTAAAATGCATATTTGTAGATGAAAATTATTTAAAACTTATTTCATTGGCCTTTCCTTGAAGAAAACTCTCGACCTGAGACTGCAGCTCGTAGAATTTTCTAATGATTTTTTTGCCCTCTGCTGTAACCAGGGCTCCTCCGCCTTCCTTTCCTCCCAACCTCTTTTTTACCAGTGGTTTAGCTGAAAGTTTATTCATATCTTCCACCAATTGCCATGCTTTCCTGTAGGACATATTGATGGCTTCTGCCCCTTTGGTTATGGAGCCGTACTTAATAATATTTTCAAGCAGGACGATGCGGCCAATACCAAGATAGGGGAGTTCCCCTTTGTCAACCCAAACCCTGAATCGGATGTTGATATTTTGGTCCATAGCACTATGTTTTGAAAAACATATCGCGAAAGTAGAAAAATACCTTTCGCCTATGTCAGGAATGAGAGATATATTCTAATTCTAAATAAGAAACATGGTTCTGATCGCTGTAGAGCATATCTCAGTTGGAATGATATTTCTGATTGTTGATCTCCAGGGCCCTGAAAGCATTATAACCCTCCTGATTCAACGGATAATCCCAGCATCCCATGCGGTGAAACATGTTGCCGCCAAAGCCTTTTTTGAAGCGATACAGCCCATGCATCGGGTGAGAGGGGTTGGCGTTAGGGGCGGTGCCGAACATATCGTATTCCCGGCAGCCGGCTTCCTTAGCCATTTTTATGGCTTCCCATTGGATGGCATAAGTCGCCATCATATTTCGCTTTTTAGCAGAGGAGGCGCCGTACAAATAAGTGCCTCGTTTTTTTGACAGGGCCAGAAACATGGCCGCCAGATAATCGCCTTTGTGATCTGCCATCAGAAGACGGGCGTCCACGTCCTGCGAATATTCATTTCTTTGCGCCAGTACCGTATGAAAATATTCCTTGGCATGTAGTGTGATATTATTCCTGTATGCTGTTTCCTGATAAATGGAATACCAGAGGTCCAGTTGCTCGATGCCGTATTCCTGCACGCGGATTCCTTTTCTGGAAGAAAGTCCGATGTTGTATCTTGTTTTGGGCTTCATTTTCTGCAACAGCTTGTCTTCGCTTTGATTCAGGTTAAGGAAGATCGTGTTGGTGGGTAAAATATCACTGCGGCTTTTAACGAGGTTCCAGTTTCGCGTGTTGAAATTCACTCGGAACTCCTGGCTCTGATGCGACGGTGGCCCGAGCCAGTTCCCATCTTCGTCGAAATAGTCGTCTTCTCTGGCCCAGGGGTTTTCCCAGGGAAGATCATAGCGGATCAGAATACAATTTTTAGGCAGCAGGGGACGCAATGCTTCCGAAAGCTCCTCGAGAAACAGGCCATAGTTTTCCATATCCGGGGCGTTCTTGGGCCCGTAGGGAACATACGCGAAACTGTTTTGGTCATCAAAATTTCTGATAAGCACGAGAAAGTCATCCTGGGTTTGCTGATTTCCGGCCTGCGATCCGGAAATCATAACATCAGAGGCATGATACTCAAATGCAAATGGCGTCATCTCCTGCCGTACTTTTACCTGGGCCCAGAAGGTAGTCTGCTGTAAAATATTACTTGCAGCCATCTCCTGGACAGGTTTTTCTTCTACCTTGCAATGCATGGATTTGGGTTGCAAAAATTTTTGCAAAAATAGAAAACTCTATTTATCAGGCAATCTTTCTTACCGGAGCTCTCCTAACCATTAGCGATTTAAGCACTGAGAGAACAGTTTCAGGTGTTGCTTGGAGAAAGTATTTTTGATCAGGATCTTTTTCCTGAAGGGCAGTGTTTTGCTATAAGTGCCAGTAACCTGTTCTTATTTATGGGTTTTGTAACATAATCACTACATCCTGCTTCCAACGCTTTTGTTCTGTCAACTTCCAGTGCGTACGCAGTTTGAGCAATAATTGGGATTTTGCTGTTTAATTTGCGAATGTATCTTGTAGCATCAAGACCGTTCATTTCTCCCGGCATCTTAATATCCATCAGGATCAGAGCAATATCGCTGTTTTCTTCTATGGCCTTCACTGTTTCTGCTCCGTTACTGGCGCGCATCAGCTTTACATAGGGCGAAAGAAGTATTTCATAATACTGATAGCTGAGTTCATCATCTTCAGCGATCAAAACAGTAACATTATCAGGTATTTTAATTTCGGATGGAAGATCCGAACTCCCATGTTCTCCTGTCCTTGTTTTTTCTTTGGGAATGGGTAAGGTCACATAAAAAGTACTTCCCTTATTTATTTCAGATTGCAGTCGAATATTCCCTCCCAGTGCTTTTACGTGTGCCTTTACTATGGCTAGTCCTAATCCTGTTCCTTCATGTGCACGTGTAATACTCATGTCCGCCTGCACAAAGCGATCGAAGATTATTTCACGCCGGTTGGAAGGAATACCAATTCCGGTATCTTTCACAAACAGCACAATATTATCTTGCTGGGTATAATTACCAATTTCTATGCTGCCTTTTTCAGTGAATTTAACGGCATTTTTGATAAGATTGGAAAGAATACTGTTCAGCATTTTCCTGTCGCTTATAACGACTTCCGGTGTCTTGCCAAAAGGCTGTGACATTATCAGCTTAACACCTCTTGATTCGATTTCCCGCCGGTAATACTCACAATGAAACTTAATCAGGTCAGAAAGGTTTATATCCTCATAAATTACTTCTTCTTCACCCGAATCTATGCGTGAAATTTCAATAATGTCATTAATGGTATCCAGTAACCTTTCACTGCTTGTGTTAACAATGCCAATATATTCATGTTTCTGCCCCTCATTAAGATTCGGTTCCTTTAACAGTTCCAGGAAACCAAGAATCGCATTCATGGGGGTGCGGATTTCATGAGAGAGGTTCATGAGGAATGCCGTTTTAAGTTTGTCGCTTACCTCAGCCCTTTCTTTGGCAACAATCAATTCTTTTTCAGCCTTCATCTGGTCTGTAGTATCTCTAACGATACCCAGGACAAATTCCTCATTATTGACGTTGATTAATTTAATATTTATATCACCGTATATTAGGGATCCGTCTTTTCTGATCAGTTTCTTCCTGGCCCTAACAGCAGGATATTGCTGCCGGTTTTTTATGTGGTCAAAAAGCAAAGCGTCTTCTGTAATCACATCAAAAACATTCATTTTTAGCAATTCTGCTTCTGAATAACCTGTTATTTTACAGTATACGGGATTGACAAAAACATAATTTCCTTTTATATCTGTCAGCGATATGCCATCCATAGATTGTTCTGAGATGGCTTTAAACCTCAACTCATTTTCTTCGGCTTTTTCTTTGGCAGAAATCAATTCCATTTCCGCATTTTTTCTGTCGGTAATGTCGTCAAATACAAAAGCGAGTTGTTTTGGGGAAGGCGAGAAGACCTGGGTGTGAAAATGCTTTTTTAAGCGTTCATTATAACGCTCATATTCTATGGGTTTTCCCGTTCTTGTGACCTGGAATAACTGATTCAATAATTCCTGTGGCCAATCGATATTTAGATCCTTACTTGATTTTCCGATGATTTTTTCCGGGCTGAAACCCGTTAGTTTTTCAGAAACTTTGTTTGCTCTTACAAACCGGTGATCATAAGGTTTTCCCTCCTGATCCATGAGAATATCAGCAACAAGGATACCATTGAACATGTTGTCAAAAATATTATGGAACTGATCCTCACATGCTTTTAACTTCATCGCAGTGATATCCAATTCTTGTTGCGATTGTGAAAGTTTGCTGTTAATTTTAGTAAAAGCTTCTTTTAAGGAATTATACTCAAGATAAGAATTATTGAGTGCCTTGATTAACTCCTCTTTCGAATGACCAAGATAACTTGATTCACCCGTTTCGTGTTTAGGCTTTTTCATAATCTGCTCATTACTATTTATCAATGCGTAGGCGAAGGATCAAAGATAGTAAAATCTTCTGTGTGATTTTTGAAAGGGTGAAATCGGATTCAGGACCCAAATACAACGTCGATTTGGCCTTTGAGAGTATGTAGAAAAAAGATCATTGAAACATATGGATAGAATATCTAAGTTATTGATATGGTACATTTTTCAATTACAATAACTGACAACAATAGTGAGCAGCTTGTCTTTGTGTATGGGTTTGGTAATAAAATCATTACAGCCGGCCTGAAGGGCTTTTTTGTTGTCTTTTTCCATCGCGAATGCAGTCTGTGCAATAATGGGAATTTTTTTGTCACTTCTGCGAATTCTTCGCGTTGTTTCAAAACCGTCCATTTCGCCCGGAATCTTAAGATCCATGAAAATAAGTGAAATGTTCTTGTTTTTCTTTAATATTTCGAGGGCTTCGGTTCCCTTTTTTGCATGGATAAGCTTAACGTAAGGTGAAAGGATCACATCAAAATAACGATAACTTATCTCGTCGTCTTCCACTATGAGAAGGGTGGTATCCTCCGGAATTTTTTTGATCTGCCGCTGCATTTCGATCGTACTTTCTTCGTCGGTATTTGTTCTCCGAATCGGTAATGAAACGTAAAACGTACTTCCTTTACCGATTTCTGATTCAAGCCATATCTTTCCGTTCAGTGCCTCTATATGTGCTTTTACAATGGAAAGTCCGAGTCCGGAGCCTTCGTGTGCCCTGGTAAGACTCAGGTCCGCCTGGACAAACCGATCGAAAATCGCTTCAAAACGGTCCGAGGGAATGCCTCTTCCGGTATCTTTTACATAAAAGATGAGCGAATTATTCCGGATGTAACTCCCGATCTCAATACTCCCTTTTTCGGTGAATTTGATGGCGTTTTTGATCAGATTTGAAAGGATGCTGTCGACTTTGTATTTATCGGTCCAGATCACTGCCGAAGGTCCGGTAACCTGTTGAGACAAAACCAGCTGTAGTCCTTTGGATTCAATCTCCTTCCCGAAGAAGTCGCAATGGAATTGGATGATGTCGGCAAAATTGACTTCCCGTTTGTGCACGTTCACCGCACCGGCTTCAATCTGGGATATTTCAAGAATATCGTTGATGGTCGCCAACAGTCTTTCTCCGCTTTTGTTCACAATGCCTATATATTCTATTTTTTGTTCTTCTTTGAGACTTGAATCTTTCAGCACCTCAATAAAACCTAGCATTCCGTTCAAAGGAGTCCGGATTTCGTGTGACATATTCATCAGAAAAGCGGTCTTTAACCGATCACTTTCTTCAGCCTTCTCTTTGGCAAGAATGAGCAGTTTTTCCGCTTCTTTGATTTGCGAAATGTCCTTGGCAAACACCGATATCCCATAAATTGCGGTGTCCCTCAACAGCGGGTTAAAAGTCAGCAACAAAACCTTAGAACTGACATTTGAGACATACTCAGTAGTAAAGGAACCTTCACTCAGAACTCTTCTGTACAATGCCGTCCATTCTTCCTGCAGTTCTTTGGTGGGTAAAATTTCCTTTTGTGTCATGCCCGGTTTAAGCTCGGTCCCGAGATTTTCCAAAGCGTAAATTTTAAACGCATCATTAAAAGTCAGTATCTTAGACGTCGTGGCATCGATGGACCAGATCAAATCTGAGGTGCTGTTAACGACGGACTGCAGCATTAACTGGGATTCCTTCAACATCGTTTCGGCTGCCTTTCTTTCGTCCACATTTCTGCTGACGCCGAAAACTTCGATCTCACCGTAACTGTTTTTCTGGAATCGGGTTGAAATTTCCACCCAGACAAAATCACCATTTTTTCTAGGTTGTCTGATCACATCAAGATAGGAGCGCGGTTCATCGCTTTTTTTAAAATGCTCGATGCTTTCTTCAATTCTTTTCGACATGGCGTCGAAATCTTTCGACAGCAGGAGATTCTCCAGTTTTTGGTTCATGGCCTCCTCCGGGGCCAGTCCCCTGAGTTTTTGGATGGAAGGACTTATGTAGGTGAATTTCCCTTGGGTGACATTCAATATCCAAACTACGTCTGAAATATTTTCTGCAACGAGTCTGTATTTCTCTTCACTTTCTTTGAACTGACGCTCTGTCTCCCGAATCTGTGTGATATCCATGGCCGACATCATGGACATTGTTTTCCCGTTGATCCTGATAATGACATCATTCAATAAACCTATGGCAATATCTCCGTTTTTCTTCCGATACCGGAACTCGTAATTGTCCACTCTGCCGTTTTTTAAAAGCAGTTTCTGGATTGCGTCGCGATCTTCCGGGTCCACATAGAATTTCAAATCACCTGTAGTTTTTCCGATCACTTCCTGCCTGCCGTATCCGGTTTTTTTCAAGAAGGTTTCGTTTACCTCCATGAATCTGAAATCATCCTCCAGATCATTGATACAGCTAGCTACAGGACTTTCCATGAAAGTCCTCAGAAATTTGTCTTCAGAAGCCTGATAAGCCTCTGATTTTTCCAGAAGATCCTGATGTGTTTTTTCGTAGGATGTTTGTAAACGTAGGTAGTCCTGATTCAGGTTAATCAGCTCGCGGATAAGTTCATCTTTGGACTTGTCCTGAAAATCAGAACCTTTGGTCGTAAGAGGCCTTTTCATTTTTGGGTGGTATTTATAACCTAAGTAACAAATGTAGTAAAAATGCCTGGAATTGTGCGCTACCGAACCCAAAAAGAAAAGTCTTCAGATACGGTCCGGAATTATTTTCCGATTTTGCTTTCCAGTTCGTCCAGGCGGTCGTTGGCCGAGTGAATCATCAGCGTTACGCGTACAAACGGCATGGCCATGATGAAGAGGCCAAAGGAAATGGCCAGGTTAAATCCGTCGAAATGAATAATGTTTACGATTATTCCTACCAGACCGACAATTGCAGCCATAATTCCACCGGGAACTCCAAGGGGGCATCTTAGTTTTTTCTTTGTTTCCATTTTCTTCTTTTAGGTTAGTAATTTTGTAATTTATTGATTAATTCTTCCCTCGTGGGAGCTTTTCTGAATACAATTTTATTATCGATAAGAACCGTAGGGACTGCATGAATTCCCAGTTTCATGGTTCGGATCATGCCCACCGGAGTGTTGGCAAGACTCCTTTTCAGCTCAAATTTATCACCGAATTGTGGTAAAATCTCGTCCAGCAGATGTTTCAGCATTCTGCAATTGGGACAGGTCAGCGTATAAAACATCTCGACGGGAATCCGGTCTTTTCCTTCCATTTTTCGATTTTCAGTTTTAGACATTAAACCGGATGTGCATGATGTCGCCATCCTGAACGACGTAATTTTTTCCTTCCACATGAAATTTGCCGGCATCTTTAACGGCTTGCTCGGAACCGAGTTCGATAAAATCATCATACTTGATGACTTCGGCACGAATAAAACCGCGTTCCAGATCGCTGTGGATAACCCCGGCCGCCATGGGGGCGGTCATTCCCTTGTGGATGGTCCAGGCACGGTTTTCTGTTTTCCCAATGGTAAAAAACGACTGCAGGTTCAGCACATCATAGGCGGCACGGATCAGCTTGTTGACCCCCGGTTCATTCAATCCGGCATCTTCCAGGAAAACCATCCGGTCCTCCGGATCTTCAAGATCCGCAATTTCGGCTTCCAGCTTACCGGCAATGACCAGCACTTTCTGATCTGCTCCCAGATGTGCTTTTACCTTTTCGACATAAGCATTGCCGTTTACTGCCGATGCATCATCCACGTTGCAAACATAAATGACCGGTTTGGCAGTCAAAAGCAAAAGGTCATGTATATAAGATTCGTCTCCAGCTTCAACCGGGGCTGTGCTGGCGTTACCGAAATTTTCCAGATGGTTTTTATAGACGGTCAAGACTTCGATGCCATTTTTAGCATCTTTGTTTCCTGTTTTTGCAAGTTTCTCGAGCCGCTGTAGTTTACGAACCACAAGATCCAGGTCGCGAACCTGCAGCTCGAAATCCACGATTTCCATATCGCGTACAGGGTCAATGGAGCCTTCGATATGCGGCAGGTTTTCGTCGTCAAAGCAACGTAAAACGTGTATTAATGCATCTGTCTGCTGCACATCGGCCAGAAACTTGTTTCCGACACCTTCGCCTTCGCTGGCACCCTTTGCCAATCCAGGGAGATCCACAAACTCTACAGTAGTATGAATGATCTTATCAGCTTTCAGACGGTTGTCGATCTCATAAAGCCGCTGGTCAGGTACTTCTACCATACCCTTATTCGATTTGGTGGCGCTGAAAGCATAATTAGAACTTTCAGCTTTGGTATTCGACATGCAGTTGAAAATGGTGGTTTTTCCGGTATTGGTCAAACCGATAATGCCGCAGTTTAGAGCCATTTTCCTTTTAGGTATTGAGATTCTGCCCTTTTACGGGCAAAATACAGTTAACAATCATTTTATCCTCTTACGAATTGCCGGAGGATTTTTTTTCAAGGCTGCAAAAATACGGATTATCTTGCTGATACAAGACAATCAAGTTATTTTTTAACAACGATAAATTGTGCTTTTGTTTTCCCATAAATCATCCCTGGATTTCCATCTTTTGATAAATAATTACAAATCAATTTCAACAGGTGTGAAATTTTTCAGTTCTTTCTTTTGTAATCTGACAATTATCCTTATTTTTGCAGCCTTGTTTTAAAAGGTTCGGATTTGGTGTAACTTATTATTCATCAAATTTTTAAAACGTGTAAATTTAATGTTTAACCCGTTTCATGTTCACAGGAACCGGATGGATGAGATGAAACACAAGTATTTTTTATGTCAGAGAACGAAAAAAACATCGAAAAAGCTTCTGAAGAAAAAGAAGTGAAAGTCGATGAAACTCAGAACGAAACCAACGAAAACCCCGTTGAAGAAAAAGCAGCTGAGGTTGCTGAAGAAGCTCCTGTAGAAGCCAAAGAAGAAACTCCCGTTGAAGCTAAAGAAGAAACAGCCGAAGAAAAGAAAGAAGTGATTGCCGAGGCTGAACCGGTTAAAAAGGAAGAACCGGAAGAATTCAACTGGGACGCTGTTAGTAAAAAACAAGACAATTATTCCAGCGACGAAAGGGCAAAATTAGAGGACATCTACAGCCAGACGATGAGTTCCATCGTGGAACATGAAGTCATCGAGGGAAACGTTGTTTCTATTAACACTCGTGAAGTGGTGGTAAACATCGGTTACAAATCGGACGGTATCATTCCTTTCAACGAATTCCGCTACAACCCCAATCTGAAAATTGGAGACAAAGTTGAAATTTATGTTGAAAATCAGGAAGATTCCTATGGCCAGATGATCCTTTCCCACAAAAAAGCCCGCGTGTTGAAATCATGGGATCGTATCAACGAAGCTTACGAAAAAGACGAAATCATCAACGGTTATGTGAAGAGCCGTACCAAAGGTGGTCTTATCGTTGACGTATTTGGTATTGAAGCCTTCCTGCCCGGTTCACAGATTGATGTGAAACCGATCCGCGATTACGATATTTTCGTTGACAAGACCATGGAATTCAAAGTGGTTAAAATCAACCATGAATATAAAAACGTTGTTGTTTCCCATAAAGCTTTGATCGAAGACGAACTGGAAGCTCAGAAAGTTGAGATCATTGCCAAACTGGAAAAAGGACAGGTGCTGGAAGGAACCGTTAAAAACATCACTTCTTACGGTGTCTTTATCGACCTGGGTGGTGTGGACGGTTTGATTCACATTACTGACCTTTCCTGGGGACGTATCAACCATCCTGAAGAAGTGGTGGAACTCGACCAGAAACTCAAAGTGGTTATCCTCGACTTCGACGAAAACAAAAAACGTATTGCGCTTGGTCTGAAACAGCTGACGCCTCATCCGTGGGATTCTTTGGATACTGACCTTAAAGTGGGTGACAAAGTGAAAGGTAAAGTTGTGGTTCTGGCCGATTACGGTGCCTTTATTGAAATTTCACCAGGAGTTGAAGGTCTGATCCACGTATCAGAAATGTCCTGGTCACAGCATTTGAGAACGGCTCAGGATTTCCTGAAAGTAGGAGACGAGGTGGAAGCCGTGATCCTGACCCTGGACCGCGAAGAAAGAAAAATGTCTCTGGGTATGAAACAGCTGATCCCGGATCCTTGGAAAGACATCCGCGACCGTTATCCGGTAGGTTCAAAACATTCTGCAGTAGTTCGCAACTTCACCAACTTCGGAATCTTTGTTGAAATCGAAGAAGGCGTTGACGGTTTGATCCATATCAGCGACCTTTCCTGGTCAAAGAAAATCAAGCATCCGGCAGAATTCACCAAAATCGATGAGAAGATCGACGTGGTTGTTCTCGATGTTGATGAAGAAAACCGTCGTCTGAGCCTGGGTCACAAACAGCTTGAAGAAAATCCCTGGGATGTATTCGAAACTGTATTTACTGTGGGTTCAGTACACGAAGGTACCGTTGTGAATGTGATGGATAAAGGTTCTATTGTTGCCCTTCCTTATGGTGTTGAAGGTTTTGTTCCGAACCGCCATATGAAGAAAGAAGAGGGTTCCACGATTGCTGTTGAAGAAAAACTTAATTTCAAGGTGATTGAGTTCTCAAAAGATAACAAGAAAATTGTTCTTTCTCATACTGAGACTTTTGCAGAACCCGAAGCGGAAAAGACTGCTAAACCGAAGAAAGAAAAGAAACCAGGCAAACGTTCAGTGGCCAGTGTCAATGACAATCTGGAAAAGACCACTTTGGGTGACCTCGATGTGTTGGCTAACCTGAAATCTGACCTTGAGAAAAAAGAAAAGGCAGAGAAAAAATCTTAATGATTTACATTTGATCGGGTTCAAGCCTGATTCCAAGATAAGATCCCTTCCGTTTTACGGAAGGGATTTTTTTTATCTTTGAGCAAAGTCATGTTTATGAAGGATTTCACAGTTAGTATTTTGGGAAACGGTTCGGCAGTTCCCACTGCTTATCAGAATCCCAGCAGCCAACTCGTCAAATATAAAAGTCTAAGGTTTTTGGTGGATTGTGGAGAAGGCACTCAAATGCAATTTATTAAATACGGTTTTTCATATCGGAATTTGTCTCATATTTTCATCAGCCACATGCACGGCGACCATTATCTGGGACTGGCAGGACTGGTTTCTACGTTTCACCTTTTCGGGAGATCGGTACCATTACATATTTATGGGCCCAAACCGCTGGAGTCTGTGATTTTGCAGCAGTTTTTGATCTCTGATACACATCTTAAGTTTGAGCTTACTTTTCACCATCTCGAAGGCGAACAGTTGCTCTATGACGATCCGTACCTGCAGATCTTCAGCTTTCCGTTAAAACATAGTGTCCCTACATGGGGATTTCGTTTTCAGGAAAAACCAAATATGGACCGGAGGCTCAAAAAGGAGTTTGTGACTGAGTTTACGCCCAAAATTGATCAGATGCGGGAAATTAAGCGGGGAGCGGATTTTGTTTCGCCCAAAGGGAAGGTGTTTAAAAATAAGGATATTACCGTTAACGGACATCCGCCGCGGGCATTTGCATACTGTTCTGATACCCTGTACGACGAAAGCATTGTTTCGTACGTGAAAGGAGTGGATTTGCTATATCACGAAGCGACTTTCGGAACTGCAACGAAAGAAAAAGCACGTGAGAAAATGCATGCAACCGCCGCTCAGGCTGCGAATATAGCGAAGATGGCAGGTGCCAAAAGACTGTTGCTGGGACATTTCTCTGCTCGGTTCTCCAAAAACTTATCCCCTCTGTTGACGGAAGCTCAGGATGTTTTTCCGCATACATTTATCAGCGAGCAGGGGAAAACCTACGAACTTTAGTGAGATTGTTTGGCTTCAGACATTTTCTTTAATTGCTCCAGCCCGTTCATCAGTGCAGGTTGCATGGAGTGTTGCATGATAAGCCCCAGCCACCTTCCGAAAGGGTAGCTCAGGTTCTTTATGTGGAATTGCCAGTCTACATTAGTCTGGACCGAGTCTCCCGAAAGAGACCATTGTTCCACGGCACCTTGCTTTTCCCCAAATACCAATACGGCTTCCACATAACGGAAAGGCTCGCTTTTCTTGATCACTAGCCTGCGCAACACAGTGTCACCTTTGACCCAGATTCTTTGCGCACCAATACCTTCAGCGGGATCAGGAATGGAATCGGAGTCAATGGAATCGTTGGGGAACGGATCCCAGCGTTTCTGATTATGAATGTTGTTGATCTGCCCAAATACAGTTTGTGCAGGTGCCTGGATACCGATCGAGGCTTCAATATCTACATGATCTGACATGAAGATCGGAAAGATCAGAAAAATGGCAACGATGACAATCGTAGCAGCGACGACAAGTTTTATAAAACTATATTTTTTGCCCATAACAGGGATCTTAATGTTAACCGAATGCTTTTTTCAGCTTTTCACAAGCCGTTTCGATAGTCTTAAACGGAGCAGCCAGGTTCATCCGTTGAAAGCCCTGTCCGCCCTGTCCGAATATTGTTCCGGGGCTCAGGCCCAGTCCGGCTTCAAAGATAAGCTTTCTTATTATTTCCTTGTCCGATAACCCCGTTTTCCCGAAATCAATCCATGCCAGGTAGGTTGCTTCCATCTCCGCAATTCCGATCTGCGGTAGCTCCGACTCCAGAAATGAAGCCAGAAATTCAAAATTTCGATTGACATATTGCATCAGCTGATCCACCCAGGAATCTCCGTTTTGGTAGGCTGCGACGGAGGCAGTATAGCCAAAGATGTTTCCTCTTGAAACATGGATCTGCTCGGTAAATTTCCTGAATTTCTCCCTTAACTCTTCATTTTGGATGATGATGGAAGAAGTGGCCAATCCGGCAATATTGAATGTTTTGCTGGGGGCGATGCACGTAACGGTCATATTGGCAATATCTTCCGATAAAGTGGCCGTTGGGATGTGGTGGTATCCCGGAATGATCAGGTCGTTATGAATTTCATCAGAGATGATGATGACATTATTCCGGATACAGATATCGCCCAACTTTTGCAATTCTTCCCGATTCCAGCATCTCCCGACCGGATTGTGCGGACTTGACAGCAGGATCATCTTCGCTTCTCTGGCTTTGGCCTCCAGATCATCGAAATCAATGGTATAACGACCTTCTTTAAAAATCAACTGATTTTCCAAGACTTTTCTGCCGTTTTGTTTGATGGAATCGGCAAAGGGGAAGTAGACCGGGGGTTGGATGATGATGCCGTCTCCTTTTTCTGTAAAAGCATGGATCGTAAAATTTACACCCGGAACCACGCCCGGGGCGAAGTGGATCCATTCTTTTAGGATATCCCAGTTATGGCGCGTCTGAACCCATTTTATAACAGCGTCATAGTAGGCTTCCGACATGACCGTATAGCCGTAGATGGGATGCGAAGCTCTTTCTGAAACCGCCCTTGTGATGAATTCAGGCGTTTCAAAATCCATGTCTGCCACCCACATGGGGATAACATCTTCTTTGTCGAAGGTTTCCTTTCTTAAGTCGTACTTCACACAATCGGTATGCTCTCTTGGGACGATTGTATCAAAATCATATATCTTTTCGCTCATAAAACATTTTAATAAAACAAGTTGTTTACCTGACGATATGCCATAACAACTTTATCCTGTTTATCCATTTCTCAGACAACGGAAGCCGGGGTTCAGGCAACGGACCCTTAAAATCTTCGCCTCGCCTCAGGTAATAATTTGTAAAACTCCGTGAAGTCATTCCGTATTTCTGAAGAAATTTATTTCTACCCCTGTTTTTCTTTACTCTTTTGGTAGATTTCGAACCGAAATGGTAAACCCTGCTTGCGCTCAGGCCTTTAAAATACCGGGCACCGGCTTGCCAGAATTTCATGGCCAGATCCGGATCGGAGTACATACCAGGAGAAAATTCAACACTCATCCCTCCAACCATATCCCAGAGTAGGGTCGGAATCAGCAGGGGAGGCCAGGTGCTTCCTGACCAATCCGATTTCTGAAACTCCCGGAAGGTTTCCAGGAGTTCCTCTTCCCTGAAAGACTCAAGGGAGTCTCCGTAGTCACCCACGATGGCGCAAGGGTTTTTTGTGTCGTGCGGTTCGATCATGGTGGATGAAAGCATAAACGCATGATGCGGAATATTTTTTATTTCATCCTGAAACACTTTATCCCAGTCAGGCAGCAAATACATATCATCGTTTACATAAACAACATAATCCGTTTCTATTAGAGGGGTGCACACATTTAAACCGTAGCAGATGCCCAGGTTCTCTTCTGAAAAGATATAATCGATATCCGGCTGCGAACGAATCCATTCCAATGTTCCGTCTTTTCCTTCATTAATTACTACGATGATTTGATGTTTGAAACGGGAGTTTTGCCGAATGCTTTTGATACAGAGTTTAAGATAGGGGAGGTTGTTCCAGCTGGGTACCAAAAGAGAAAATGTATAATCCTTATTTTCAGATTGTTTTACAGATTGGAGGGAATTAAAATTCATTGTGTCCGTGGGCAAAGTGAATATCTTAAAGGCTCAAATGTACAAAAAGAACAATTTGAAACCGGTCTTAATTAAATTTAAAACCCACACATTTGTGGTGGATAATTGTTGTATAGACAGGCGAGCTTTGAAGAATATTTCGAACTTTGTCTTGATTTAAAATAAAAATCATACAGGATGAAAGAAACTGATGCGGACAAAGCCCAGAGGTTGGCGCTTATCAAAGAAGGGATGTTAAATGCTATGCCGGTAAATAAATTGTTGGGCGTAGTATTAGATCATATCGAAGAAGGGCATGTAGAAGTGCGTGTACCTTTTCAGAAGATCTTTGTGGGGGATTTCAGAAGAGGACTCTGGCATGGAGGAATATTAGCCAGTATTGCAGATACGTTGGGCGGCATTGTGGCTTTCAGCCTGGCGCACCTGAATGACCAGATCAACACTGTAGATATGCGCATAGATTACCTTCATGGGGCCGTGGAAGAAGATATTTATGGAACCGGCGTCCTGGTAAAATCAGGAAAGAGGATCATTCTGGTGGATGTGAAACTGTTTCAGAGGCATCAGGAGGAACCCGTGGCTGTGGCACGTTGTGCATACAGTATTCTAAGAAAGTAAGGCAATAAAAAAGGAGGCTCAGCGCCTCCTTTTTTATTTTTCGAAATGTCTTTATTTGGTGAGCATCACCGGCATGATCAGCATGATAATGTCTTCGGCCGCCGCATCGTTGGTGTCAGGAATAATAATTCCGGCACGGTTCGGCGCTGAAAGTTCCAGATCAATATTCTCCGATTCCAGTGTGTTCAGAATCTCCTGCATAAATTTGGAGTTGAAGCCGATCTCGATGTCGTCGCCTTCATAGTTGCAGCTCAGCCTTTCCTTGGCTTCGCTGGAATAATCAATATCTTCCGCTGTGAGCACCAGTTCCTTTCCTGAGATTTTAAACCGTACCTGGTGCGTTGATTTACTTCCGAAAATAGCAACCCTGCGCAGGGCGTTTAAAAGGTTCTTGCGGTTGATCGACAGTTTGAAAGGATTCTTTGTCGGGATGACAGCCTCGTAATTGGGATACTTTCCGTCAATCAGGCGGCAGATCAAAGAAATATCATCAAACAAAATCATGGCATTGGTCTGGTTGTATTCCATCACCACTTCCTGATCGGGATCATCGGGCATAATATTTTTCAGATGATTCAGGGGTTTCTTGGGGAGAATGAAAGTGAGACTCTTTCCCGGTTTCACATCGTGACGGGTATAGCGGACAAGCTTGTGTGCATCTGTGGAAATAAAGTTCAGCTGTTCTTCTTTCATCTCACAAAAGACGCCCGACAAAACAGGCCTCAACTCATCGTTACCGGTTGCAAAAAGGGTTTTGTTGAAAGCATTTACAAGTAAAGAAGCATCCAGATTCAGGCTTTCCGTATCATTCATTACCGGGATCTGCGGAAACTCGTCACTCGGATGGCCGATCAGTTTATATTTTCCTTCTCCTGCCATCAATTCGATTTCCTGGGAATCCATTTTCACAGAAATCGTCACCGGGATGTCCGGGAAGGTTTTCATGATCTCCAGCAGCATCTTTGCAGGGATGGCAATTTTACCGGGATCCTCAGCCATATCAACCTGTGCAACCACAGAAATAGTCGTTTCCAGATCGGATGCAGTTATTTTGAGCTTTTTGTCTTCGGATAATTCAAAGAGGAAATCCTCTAAAATGGGCAATGTATTACTGGAGCTCATCACCCCGCTAATTTTTTGCAAACTTTTTAAGAGTGTGGCACTTGAGATGATAAATTTCATAATGATAAGTTTACTTTGCTTAAACAAAAATAAGAAACGTAAAAATAAAAATTTCCGCTCAATAATGTTTCAGTTTTGCAAATTAGTTTTCCACAGTTTTGTGAAGATTTCAAAGACCCTGAAACTTTTCTGCAAAGGAATAACCTTGCCACAAAATATGTTACGAACGGGTTTTTATATATCGAAATGTCTCTTGATTATTTGTATTAATTCAAGGGGTTTGTAGGGTTTGGTAAGATAGTCGTCCATCCC
This sequence comes from uncultured Lentimicrobiaceae bacterium, assembly GCA_964456625.1. GTDB lineage: Bacteria > Bacteroidota > Bacteroidia > Bacteroidales > F082 > Sulfidibacterium. Next base: position 23,108 of record CAYWBO010000001.1, read on the forward strand.
GCTTTCAAGACAGTGGTCACGGTCGTGTTCCAGCGCAAAAGCCGTGACGGCGATGATTACAACAGGCTTCTCAACGGAAATCTGCTTCTCGTATTTTCTGATTTCCGCGGTGGTTTCTATACCGTTCATCAAAGGCATTTGGATATCCATCAGAATAAGGTCATAATCGTATTTCAGAAACTTTTCAATGGCAAGGCTTCCATTAGTTGCAAAGTCAACTTTAAAATTATATTTCTTCAATACGATCTCCGCAAACTTGGCATTCAGGTCATTGTCCTCGACAATTAATACTCTGAGCCGGTTCATTCCGCTATCTGTCATATCCAAACTTCTGTTTTAAGAGCACTAAAATATCAAATTTTCATTGATTTATTGATATGTTCATGATATTAAATAACTTTTCTTTATTTATGGGTTTCCCAATATAAGTTTTAAAACCTGCCTGAAGCATTCTGTCTTCAAGACTGATGTCGGCGATATCCGAAAGGGCTACGAACGGAGTTTTCATGAATGCGGGATTGTCATTTTGCAATTCTTTTCTCAAATTAATACCGCCGCTCGCCTCTATAAAATCAATATTCAGTATAACAATATCAAATGGATCGCTTGTCTTTCCGTTATTTTCAATGATCATATCCAGTTCCTTACGGCTTGTGGCAAATATTAAGTGAGGGACCTTCGGTAACATTTTACGGATCAGCATGTTATTCAGATTGTCATTGTCGATAACCAGTACTTTGTTAACGCTGTGATTGAGCAGGTGCTCCGCTTTCTTTTCCTTGGATCTGCTACGGGTGGATGAGATCAGAGATTCGGCAACAGGCTTTGAAAGCGGAATGCTGATGGTGACGGTTGTTCCGGATGTTTTTTTCGATTCCAGCTTGATATTCCCCTCCATCAGTTCCAACATTTGTTTTACCAGCGGCAGTCCCAGACCGGCACCCTGGTAGGTCGTCTTTGAATAACCCAGACTCTGACGGCGGAAGGGCTCGAATATCTTCTCATCCTGATATGCTGCGTCAATGCCTATTCCGGTATCTTTTACGGCGATGACCACCCGTTCGTTTTCCTCCTTCATAATGACTTTTATATATCCGCTGTCGGTATATTTTATGGCATTATCCAGCAGGTTGGAAAGGATATGCTGCAACGCTTCCACATCCGTCGAAAACAGGGGCAGATCTTCATTCTGAAAAAACAGTTGCAGGCCTTTTTGCTTTGCCGCCGGTTCATAAGCGGCCTTTAATACTTCTATTAAATTGTTCAGGTTGCAATTCTGCATACCCAGGTTGAAAGTATTGGCTTCAATACGGCTGATGTCGATGATGTTATTCAGCAAATGCATCAGCGACTCGCCGCTTTTGCGGATATTTTCAGTGAATTCGTACAATTCTGCATTTTCTATTTTCGCAAAATCATTGCCCAGCAGATACGAAAAGCCCAGGATGTCATTCAGGTTCGTACGTAAAGTATGGCTGATGTTAGACAGCAGAATGCTGTTCCGCTGTGCACTTTCGTGAGCCAAACTCAATGTAGCCTGCATGGACTTCAGGTTTTTCTCAAGATCCACCGCCTCCAGGGAGAGCATGGCCTTTTTTCGGGAAACGATATCTTCGGCGTGTTGCTTTATCTCTTCGATGGACTTTTCCGTTTTTTCTGTTTTTATTTCCAGGTCTGAAATCAACTGGGAAGATTTTCGCTGTCTTCTTTTGAACAGAAACCAGGTGAGAAACAAAAGTCCCAGAACCACCGCAGAAAGAATGGTATATAAAAGATGGGGACCGATCGCTTCGCCTGAAACGGGGTTTGCTTTTAATGATCCCGCCATAAACATCAGGAAAAGAAATAAAATCCGGTAATCTAATAACCTTTTCATCTTCTATATTCACCGTTGGGTTTTGAACATAAGAACAAATCCTCGTTCGGATTTAAGGCAAATCTTTTAAAATCAATAATATTGGCAAAATTCCAGTTTTGTTTTACCGTTTTCACATCGAAACCTGCTTTTCGCAGTCTTTCCGGATAATCTTTCCCGTAAATACGCACATGGTCAAACTGTCCGAAAAATTTCTCCCTTTCTCTGGGCTCGGTAATGGTGTTATCTTCGAAAGTTTCATCCAGAACCAGCGAGTAGGGGACCTGCAATATGGCTTGTCCGCCCGGTTTAAGCACCCTGAAAAGTTCGCTCATGGCCTTTGAGTCATCCGGGATATGCTCCAGCACATGGTTACAAAGGATCCAGTCGAACGTATCATCTTCAAGCTTCAGATCCAACAGGTCTTCCTCTTGAATATTTTTATCGTAATATAGACCTTCTTTGTATTTAGTGGCGGGATAGTAGTCTAAAGTCGATGTTTTTTTGAAGGCTTTGTAAAGTGCAGGTTCCGGTGCTATATGCATCACAAAGTGTTTCTTTTTAAAAAAGTTGCTTTCGTATTTCAGGTAAAGGTATACCAAACGGTCACGATCGGTACTCTGACACCTGGGACAAACATCGTTTTCTCGCCACCCACCACCTACGATTTGCTTTTCTGTAATCACGGGTAAATCAAATCCACCGGGAAGCATTTTCCGGAATTTATGCCCGCATACCGGACATTCAAACTGGCTTCCGGAATAGTAGATTCCCCTGAAATACAGCCAAATTTGCTTAAAACCCCTACCCAAAAATGCAGGTAATAATTTTTTAATCAGTTTTTTCAAAGCAGTAAATTAATGTTTAACAATGACCGGAACACTTGTCTTTCCATTTTTCGTAATTATATTCAGAAGATACCAACCATTCGTAAATGAAATCATATCAAAACTCCGGCCACATACCTGTGAAGCTTCGCAGGTAAATTGCCTGACAAACAACGTTCTTCCCATAGCATCCGTGAAGCTGACTTCAACTTTTTGTGTGGTTTTCATAACAACTTCAAGCTGAAATTTCCGCGAAACCGGATTGGGATATACTTTTACACTTGACACATCTGAAACCTGATGGTTCGTTACCCCGGTAGAAGTTGGCTGGTATGCTCCCGCATCCCAGGAACCTGCAACCGGTCTGGACCTGTTCAAAATATCAAATGTGATATCCTCAGCCGTGAGGTTCGTTCCGTAATCCACCGCGGGGGAAGTGGCCTGCAGATCGTAGTTCGCTGTGTCGGGACGAATAAACTGAACCTTCGCGATCGTATCGGTGTTATAATTTGTCTTTTCACTGATATTCGTTGTGACGCCATTGGCGGCATTGATAAAAGCGCCGGAACCGTCGGTGGCATATTTACCCGGATGAACAATCAGATTATTGAAAACATTGATCTTCGTGAGTTTGGAATTGTTAAGGTCAATACCAAAACTCTTGGGGCTGACGATGGTATTGTTGTAAATCCCCAGTTGTGCGTTGGCCAGTGTCGAATCCGTTCCGACATAGATCCCATGCTTTTGCGCTGCTGCCGAGTCCGGATAATACGTCAGTCCTGAGTTGACGATCAGATTGTTGAAGATCTTATAGTTACCCAAGCCAAAAACATCGATTCCATCTCCTTTGCCATCGATGATCTTGTTGTTGTACGCATCGCATTTACTTCCTCCGCCGATAAGAATTCCCGACATCTGATACAAAGTGCCCTGGTAAGAATTGGAATAAATCACGTTGTCATGGATCTGACAGTCAGAATCCGCAGAACTCACCTGGATTCCATCGTATCCGGTATGTTCGATGATGTTGTTATAGATATGAACTCCTTTCATCACATGGGGATAAACGGTGGTATCACAGTTTGTTCCTGTAAGATGCAGCCCCGAATAATGCGAATTTCCGATATACAGCCCTTCGTTGGGAACATCGTGCACATAATTGTCATGGAAGGAAAAGTCGTACATTGTGAATTTATCCCTGGTAGCACTGTAATTGCCACAGGTTGGATCTGTCTTTGCATAAACCCCGCCGATGAGGGTATGTGAAATTTCAACATGAGAAACTTCAATGTTAGTGCTCAGATCATCAATGCCCATTCCCGCTCCTTTACCCACACTGTCCACCTGGAATCCATACATGATTTTCGCATCTCCGTTTCCCCGAAAATTCACATAAGAACTGTTTCCGATCTTAATACCGAAATAATTCTGTGTATTGATAACGACGGCACCGCCCAAATTGACAAAGGTGATGGGCTTTCCATTTGCACCATGAAAATTCTTCAGATAAATGTAATCCCAGCTTCCTGCTTTCATGCAAACGGTATCTCCGGCCTTAAGATTAGGAAACTGAGAGGTATTGGAAGCATCGATATAAGGAGAATTCGAGTTGACAGTAAAAGTACATGTTTGTGCCAACACACGGGCAGGCACCCACAAAAAGAGTGAAACAAGAATGAAAAATCCGGTGGCAGCGTTTATTTTCATGTTTTTATGAGCCCCTTTTGGCTCTTTCCCAGTTCACACTTTGTTGTCCTTTAAAGTACCTTCTGATACCGGCAAAGACCGCATAGTTCATCACAAAAAAGTAATAAGGAATAAAGAAAACCTTATTACTGATTTTTCTGTTTTCAAGATACCAACCACCTGTTGCCGAAAGATAAAACAAGATCTCGGCATAGAGCAAAAGTACATATAAATTTGAGAAGTTGGTAAAACCGGCGCTCCATGCCAGCCACAGGTTCAGCAGAAAAATAAGGGGCAGCGACCATGGTGCCAGCGTCCATCGCAGCACACGGTGTGAAATATACTGAAAGCTAAGGATGCCGTATTTAAAGATATTCAGTAACGGCATTAATCGTACGATGGATTGAATGCCGCCGGCAGCAATACGGACCTTGCGTTTCAGCTCTTCTTTTACATTCGCCGAGGCAGTTTCGATGGCATAAGCTTCCGGGTCGTACTGGATCGTGCGTCCTTTCATGGCGATCCGCAGTGAAATAATAAAATCATCCAGCAGGGTATCCTTCTCTACGGGTTGAAAGAGTTCCGTTCGGATGGCAAAGAGTTCTCCGGCGGCGCCCACCACGGAATAAAGCTCGGCATCCCATTTTTTGAGTTTTGACTCGTATTTCCAATAAACGCCTTCTGTTCCTACGGCAGAGTCTTTTTCTTTGTTGAAAATGCGTTTTTCACCGGAGACACAGCCCACTTTAGGATCGGCAAAAAGCCGTACGATCCTCCGGATGGATTCCGTGCCAAGAATAGTATTGCCATCAGAAAATATGGTGATCGGGGATTTCACAAACTGCATACCGCGGTTCATGGCCCCGATTTTCCCGCCCCGCTTGTCCTCATGATAGACTTCGACGCCCCGGTTACTGTATTTTTTAAGGATGTCAGGAGTCCCGTCATCAGAACCATCGGTTACCCAAACCTGTCTTACTTTCTCACTCGGGTAGGCAAGACTGAAGGAGTTTTCAACTTTGGCATCTACATAATCTTTCTCATTGTAAGCTGCCACAAAAAGGGTGACTTCCGGCTCGTAATCAGGGTCGAAATTCTTTTTATTGGAAGTAGTCCATCGTTTGATCCTTACCAGCACAAAAAGTAAAATGCCGTATCCGATGTAAGCATAGAAAACGATAAATAGCAATAACCAAAAAATGATCTTCGCTGCTGTCATATCTTATTTTTTCACAATCTTTTTAGCCCCCATGTTCAGTTCATCCACTTCCAGGATCTCAAAGGGAGCGATGTCATTCAGAACTTTAGTGAGTCTTTCTTTTCCGCTGTGAACGGATTCCATCACGATCATGATATTTGGATAGGTATGCAGGAATTTCTTGGCCCCCAGAAGCACTTTTTCTTCCATGCCTTCCACATCAATTTTCATGAAGATCTTGTCATCCTTATCAATCTTCATTTCAGACATTAAGCTATCCAGGGGAACCACTGAAGATTCAATGATCATTTGCTGATCGTCCAGATTTTCAATCAATTCAACCCCTACCATGTGGGACGCGCCGGTATTCAGGACGTCAAACGCAAATTCGGCCGTTGCTTTATGATCTCCCAGCGCCAGGTTAAAGATCTTTACCTTGTCATCCAGTCCATTCAAAATCAAATTGATCCGGGTAGCATTGAAATTGGATTTTATGGGTTCGAAAGCGTAACCCCGAAGGCCTTTGGCGGCTAATAAAATAGAATAGGTACCCATGTTGGCTCCCACATCAAGAAATACGTTGTAATTATCCAGATGTTTATACACGAATTCCTTCACGTTCCACTCATACGCATAGTTGGCAAACTGAAAGTCGATGGTCCCTTTCCGAATCAGGAAAGTCCCGAGACTGCTTTTATAAATACGCGATTTGCTGGTGGTCTTTCTCAACAGGACAAACTTCATGGAAGTAAGAATATAGCGGTATTCCTTCCACTTAATAAAATCCCTGAAATATTTTAAAAAAGTATTGATCTTATCCATAAGCGAATTTTTTCTTAAACCATCTTCACGATCTCATCTAAAATCGATCGGTAAAGTACTATCAAAACGACAATTCCCTCCTTTTATTTTTGAACTCTTTCCCATTGTTTGGTTTCGGGATGGTATTGTTTCAGAATCCTCCCCGGATTTCCAGCCACCACCGAGTAAGGCGGGACATCTTTCACCACCACACTTCCTCCGGCTACCACGGAATGTTTGCCGATGGTCACCCCGGCAGTGACAGTAACGTTGGCCCCGATCCAGACTTCATCTTCGATGACGATAGGATTTGTGGACACCTTTTGCCGGCTGGGGGGCAGGGTGATGTCTTCGTAGCTGTGATTTAATCCCGAAAGCACCACATTTTGCGCAAACATAACATCATCGCCCACACGAACCGGGCCGATCAGCACATTTCCCAATCCGATGCGTGTGCGGTGGCCTATAAATACGTCGCCCACGCCGTTGTTGATGGTGCTGAAATCCTCTATGGTGGAATCTTCTCCCAGCGTAAAGCCGTTAAAAGGCAGCACATCCATTCTTGTCCTGCGCCGTATCAGCGATCTTTTTCCTTTTTTATGTTTTATGGGGTTCACGAAAAGTTTTACCCAAAGCCTGGGCCTGGCCTGGTTTCTGGGCATCAGCATCCAAAGTGCCAGCTTTTTAAGCTTTTCATTGGATTTAATTCTTTCTTTAAGTCCCATCTTACTGTTGTTTTTCTATTTCCTCTATTCGCTTGTAGATTTCCGCTACGTTGGCTTCCCAGGTGTGGCTGCGGGCTAGTTTTTCTCTTTCCTTTTCCCTTTCGGGTGAGTTTTCCTGCAACGCTTTCTCGATCAGCGTGACATACTCTTCCTTATTTCCCGCAAGATAAACATAATCGCTGAACACGCTCATGGCTTCAGTTTTGGTGGCTACAGCCGGCTTTCCCATGGCAAGATATTCATCAATTTTGCGCGGGTAGTTTCCGCGGGTAACTTCATTTACTTCCTGCGGATTCAGCGCCACATCAAAGGCGTTGAGGTATGCCGGCAACTCTTCCATGTTCTTTCTGCCCAGAAAATGCACATTTCCTATCCGGTGCAGCTCGCTGTTACGAAACCCTTCGTCCTCGGGCCCAACCAGGACCAGCGACCAGTCTGGACGGCTTTTTGCAATGTGAACCAGAACCTCGATGTCAAGGCGCAGGGTGTAGAGAACCCCTATGTAACCGATAACCGGTCTTTTGATTTCTTTCAGGTCGTCCGGAACGGACTTGATCAGTTTTTTATCGAAAAGAGTGACGTCGCAGCCTTGTCCGACGTAATAGGAGCGGGGGTTGAATTTGCGGGCCAGATCGGCAAGATAAGTAGAATTGGCCACCACCAGGTCGGCTTTTGCCATCAGAGCGGCTTCGATACGGATGCCCTGTGTTTTCCAGTAGTCCACGGCAATCATGTTGTCGCGCGTATAATAAACATAGGTTTTGGCGCCGATGAGTTCTTTCAGGTAAAAACTGCGGAACATGTCCGTATCATTGAAAATGATGATATCCTTAAAATTCAATTTGTTGAGAATCCTTTTGATCTCGCCGGAAAAGCGCCTGTTGTTGATCTTATTGATAAAATCAAACAAAACGTCGAAGGGAAGCTGGTTGATGGACTCGAGTATGGTCCGGGGATAAAAGCTCCACATATTTTCGTTGATCTGTTCCAGAGCCGGGCGTTTTGTCTTAATGATCTCCACTCTTTTCCGTATGACAGGATCTTTTCTCTCGCGGAATCGAGTCAAACGGTCCAGCGGGTAATTCACATATAAGACCCGGTTATCCCTGGAAAAAACCTGTGCCAGATTGATCACATTACTGCCGATCCGGCTGTCGAGTGCTGCCAGGCCCACCATCACGATGTCTCTGTTTTTGATCATGGGTGTCAGTTTGGTTTATGATGGCTGTTATAGACTGATTTATAAAGCTCCAGAACATTTTGTGCCATGCTGCTCCAGGAGAACTTCTCCGCTTGCCGGATGCCTTCGCTCGTAAGCTTTTCCCTTAGCTTTTCATCGGTAAGCAGCACTTCGATGCCTTTTGTGATCTCTTCCGGTTTAAATGGATCCACGATGTAAGCTGCCCCACCCGAAACTTCCGGCATGGAGGATGTGTTGGATGTGATCACGGGCGTTCCGCAACGCATGGCTTCCAGCATGGGGATGCCAAAACTTTCACGTAACGATGGATAAAGAAAGACACTGCATAGATTATATACCGCCGGTAAATCGGTATTAATAACATATCCCGTAAGGATGATATGCTCCCGTAACTCCGGATCTCCGATCTGCAACAATAGTTTTTCCAGCTCCGCTTCAGCAAAATCCAGGATGACCAGATACAGGTCCTGGTCGTTCGATTTCTTCACATAGTCTGAAAAAGCCTTCAGCACACCGACGGTATTTTTCTTAGGATCGGTATTTCCCAGGAAAAACAAAAACCGGTCGGGAAGGGTGTAAAGGGCCTTCACACGCCTCAGCTCAACGGCATCAGCAATCTTCCGGAAATGCTCGCTTACGCCGTTGTATATGGCCACCAGGCGGTCGTCGTCTTCCGGAAAACCGAAAAAGTCGTGAATGCGTTTCCTTTCAAATTCCGATACGGTGATAATCTTGTCTGCTTTTTTCACCACCCGCGGCACTACATATCTGCGGTACATATTTCCGATTTTCTGGTACCATGTCCCGCCTTTTTTGAACAGGCTGATGCTTTCCAGATAGATGATATCGTGTAAGGTCACTACCAGCGGCATATGGGGTGAAACCGGAGCCGTATTGCTGGTACAGTGTAAAATATCACATCCTTCTGCCCGGGCTGCTTTCGGCAATGCCATTTGCTCCCAGAGCGGATAGGAGCCTCCTTCCAGGGCAACAAACTTAAAATTAGGCGTCTCTTGAAATATTTTGCTGTCTTCATCCGGTTTAATGAAGACGACATACTCATTTTTATGATCGATCTTCTGAAGCTCGCGTATCAGCTCGAGAGCAACCATGTCCATGCCATGTTTTTTCTTTCTGTACAACCGTTGCCCTTCAATTCCTATCTTCATCAGTTTGAATTTTATAGGTATAAATATTATAAAAAATAATGATACGTCCGAGACCGGATCAGAATTTTTTTCACAACGTATTGGTGAAAACAATTAGAGGGAAGGTGTTGGAAAAACCTTCGATCAGAGAAACTGAAAAAGGTTATTTCTTGGAGCGATTCCAGGGGTGTTTTATCTGGAAAGCATTGTAAGTGTGCTTTGTATGAAGATATTCTTTGTTCCCGCTTCGGAATCTGAGCACGGACGTCACCGTTAAAAATATCCCCAACGGCAAACGCGTGATGGCCCAAAGCGTTTTGAAATTGTAAAAATAACCTGGAATAGAGAGTACAAAAACAAGCAGGCAGAGAATGAATACCGGCAGCCAAATCATAAAAAGGCTCAGCGGAGCAAAAATCAGATAGGCAAGAGATATCAGAAATAATAATGAAATCAGGAGGATCCGGGGTGGAAGAATAAATTGCAAAGCCTTGTTGAAAAGATCCACATTACTGTGTAAGATGAGCTCTTTGAGCGCCGGGAGAAAGCTTTTACCGAAGTAATGAATCTGGGCCGAGATCCAACGCCGGCGCTGTTTCGTAAAAACTTTGGCATTGGGGACTTTTTCATCGTAGACATATGCCTCAGGCAGGTAAACGATTTTTTTCTTTTCTGACAGCAGCCGCACTTCCAGTTCCTTGTCAAAACCTCCGACAACTTTCACTTCCTGCATCATGGCTTTGAAATAATGATAGTCAAAGGCCATGGCAGACCCGATAAGAGAAGAAGAAAAGCCCAGGACCCAGTGCCCTTTCCTGAAAATATGATTGTTCATTTCTTCGCTGACAGCGTCCAGAATGGCAAAAGGAGTATCCATGTTCTTGGCCACCCGGTGTCCCTGAACGATCTGATATCCTGCACAAAAAGCCTTGTTCACTTTTGTCAGGAAACCGGATTCCATAATGTTGTCGGCATCCAGCACCACGGCCACTTCATAAGTGTCATCCAGCTGATCCAGCGCCGCATTCAAAGCACGGGATTTGGTACTGAATTCCAGCTTTACTTCAAAGACCTTCACTTTTAACTGTTGAAGCTTTTGAATGGTCGCCGGCTGAAAACCGTCGGCGATAATGGCCACATCGTAATTTTCCGTCCCATAATCCTGATTCAGCGCTTCTCTGGCAACATCCACGATGACATCATCTTCCCGATATCCCGGGATCAGGACGATCATTTTGCGTTTTTTGGTTTCCTTAAAAGAATTTTGTCTGATCCTGAAAATTCCCGCAAAAGCAAAAATAAATAGGTAAAAGGTTGAAAAGGCCAGGTACAAATAGACCAGCGCTTCGAGAATAAGTAGGATTTCGTGTATCATAGCATAGGGTTTTCATGGATTTCGGACGAAAAGAGATGGGTGATATGCCAGCCGATAGCCCGGTAGTAAGCCAGAAAAAAAGAGATTTTGCCCTTTAACAGAAACTTGAACGCATTTTTAGGGATGGCAACAAAAAGCTGATACATCAGGGCCATGTAAAAGTTTTTCCCAAACTGGCTTCTGCGCATAAAAACGATCCTGTTTCTGTTTTGATAATAGATCTTCAGCGCACTCAGCTTTCCTGTGGAGACAGACTCTTTGTGAAGAACATGGGAATTGCCGACATAGTAAATTTTGTATCCCGCCTGTTTGATGCGGGCGCACCAGTCGGCTTCTTCGTAATACAAAAAGAAAATATATGACATAAGCCCGATTTCCTTCACAACATGCATGGGAACCATCATCGCAGCGCCGTGGGCATATGCGGTCTCACAGTCTTCGTTATACTGTCCGCGGTCTTTTTCCCAGTATCCGATGGCCGAATTCCGCATGGTAATTTTTCCAATAGGCGTATAGCCTGCATACTGAATGGTGTCGGGCTGGTAATAGAATTTGATCCTGGGGCTGACTGCACCGATTCCCGGGTTTTGTTCCAGCTTTTCGATCAGAGGTTCCATGAATTGAGGCGGAACCTCAATATCGTTGTTCAGCAGAAGAACGTATTCGCCGCGGGCACGCATCAGGCCGTAGTTGTTCCCGGCAGCAAAACCGTAATTGATAGGGTTTTCAATGAAAACGATATTCGGGTACAACTGCTTTATTTTTTTCGGATCATCTTCTGTGGAATGATTGTCCACCACGATCACTTCAAAATTGGGGTAGGTGATTTTGTTCAGCGATTCCAACAGCGCACAGGTTACCTCCGTCTGATTATAATTTACCGTTATAATCGAAACCAGGGGATAATATTTACGCCGTTCAGCCATGATGGTCAATTGTGTTTGATGTCTTCCACGTGGGAATGCTCTGTATGAATGAATTTTTTTGAAGCGCCTTTCAGTTTTGCAAGGCTCAGGATCATCAGGATAAATCCGTAAGGCAAGGATAACAGGGCTACGAAAGTTCTTTTATTGTAAAATCTTACCGGAACCGAGAAGATCAGGGCGATCGCCGTTGCAAGGAACAGGGTCAGCCAGGCATGAAATCCCGGAGAAAAATAAGGCTGCAAAGCGGGGACAGGCAACAGATAAACGATCCCGTAAACCACAGACAAGATAAATAATACGCCGCTCAACAAAATCCGCGGCGGTTGCACCATCTGGACGACTTTATCAAAATAATCGAAATTACCTTTGGTTATAAACATCCTGATACCGTCGAGAAAATGTGTTCTGAAATAAGCCACCTGGGCGGCAATCCAGCGCCGTCTCTGATTAATAAAAACATCCGGTTTCTGGGTTTTTTCATCAAAAATATTGGCGTCAGCAACATAGTCGATCCGATAGCCCTGACGGATCAGTTTTAATTCCACTTCCTTGTCTTCTCCCACGGAGTCGATGGTACGCATGGTGTCTTTAAAGAGCTTGTAATCAATACCCATACCCGAACCGATCAGGGCTGACGAGATCCCCAGCACCCGATGACCCTTACGGAAAATACTGTTGTTTATTTCTTCGCTGATGGCATCCAGTATGGCAAATTTTGAATTCAGGTTTTTAGCCGTCCTGTGTCCCTGAACTGCACTATAACCCTTGTCGAAGGCAGCATTGATTTTATGCAACACCCCGGGCTCCATGATGTTATCGGCATCGAGCACAAAAGCAACATCGTAATCATCACCGATGATCTCCATACATTTGTTCAACGCCTTGGACTTTTTGCTCACTTCAAACACTACTTCCACAACCCGGATGGGCAATTTCCTTAGTTTTTCAAGGGTTTCTGGCCTAAAACTATCGGCAATCACGATGACTTCGAATTTATCCTGCGGATAGTCTTGTTCTGCCGCTTTCTCGGCCACGGTGACTATCACGGAGTCTTCTTTGTATCCTGGAATAAGAACTGCAAATTTCCGTAGCTTTTCCGGTGTCCCGATCGGTTTCTGTTTGTAAAATAATCCGGCCAGTGCAAATACGAAGATGTAGATTGTTGCCAGCGCGAAGTAAATAAAGATCAGCAGCTCCACCACCCATAATATCGATCTGAAATAGTCCATTTTAACGCTTGTTTGGTGCCAATTGCGGCAACCCGTAAATATTTCTGTAATGTGTCAAGTGCCACCAGACGGATTTCCAGCTGGCGAGGCTTAAATCGGCTCTTCCTTTTAACAAAAATTGTAATGCCTGTTTCGGAACGGCGATTATATAAAGATAGATTAAACTCACGAATTTAAGCAATCCTTTGTTGCTTCTTCTGGCAAACATAATCCGGCCGCGTGTAAGATAGAATATCTGAAACGGACTTTCTTTCACGGTTGAGATAGATTCTTTATGTAAAACCAACGATTTTCCCTGGTAAAAAATCTTATAGCCTGCCTTTTTCATATGGTCCGCCCAGTCGTGTTCTTCATAATACAGGAAAAAATTCTCTGCCATCATTCCCACCTTTTTAATTGCATCCATCGAAACCAGCATGGCCGCCCCGAAAATAGAGCCTGTTTCGCAGGCAACATCGTATTGTCCTGTATCTTTTTCCCCGAAACCATGAGCAAAATTCCGTATGGTGATGGGATTGATGCGTGTGAAACCACCAAACTGAAAAGTGTCGGGCGTATGGAAATAATGGATTTTCGGACTCACCATGGCTATATACGGATCCGACTCCAACACCTCAACAAGCGGTTCTAGGAAACCTTTTTCCACCTCCGTATCGTTGTTGATAAAAAGCACATATTTTCCTTTGCAATAAGGCAGGGCTGCATTGTTACCGGCAGCAAAGCCCAGGTTGGCTTTGTTTTGGATAAAATGAATGTAAGGGAATTTTTCTTTGATGGCTTCGGCACGATCTTCCTTTTTTGAGGCATTATCGACCACAAAGACTTCCGTCTCTGGGTAACTGATCTTTTCGAAGGAAGAAAGAAATTCTCCCGTAACCTTCGACTGATTATAGTTCACCGTGATGACTGAAACAAGCGGCCATTTCTTATCTGCAAAAGCCATATATCAACAATTTAATCAAACGATTTTACCGACCACGCCGGAAGTCCCCGTGCAATTCTGAAGTCGTATTCCCGCTGTAACGCCTGGGCCTGGAACAAAAACACCCAGCTTAAATACAGCAAAATACCCGTCGGCATCTGGCCGAGAACCCCATTACCATAAGCGGCACCCATAATCCCGACATATCCGCCAAGCAGGGCGCCCAAAATGTTTCCAAGCTCTTTGGACTTGACTTTTGCCATGATAAGATAAAAGCTCTTAAACATAATATACATCAGGATAAACAAGTGCAACAGAAGCCCTACGCGACCCTGTTCAGCCCAGATCTGTACGTACCAGCTATCGGTTGCCACATTGGCAAGAAAACCCTGCGGTGAAAATCGCAACCCCCAGTTACCGGCCGAACCGATACCGCCCCCGAAAGGCTTATTCGCCAGATAGGCCGACAGGATCTGCCGGTTGTGTAAACGGACCAGGTAGGATGCATCCGTTTCGGGGTGAAAGGCGGTACGCATACGGGCAATGGTATACGAGCTGTTCCCGATGTAGGTATAGGCAAAAAAGATATATATCAATGCGATGGCAAGACCTCCTGCTACGATCACACGGGGTCGTTTTGAAAGGATCACAAAAACAATCCCTCCCAAAGCAGGTACAATCACCGCACCACGGGTACCGGAAAGCATCATACCCCAAAATGACATGATGGCAACGATCCAGAAAAAGATCTTTTTCCCAGGACTCTTTATGGAGGCTGCCACACCGGCAAATACAATGCCTGCGGCACCTTGCGCAGCCCCAAACTGTCCGGCATCACTAAAGAAAGAGAAAATCCTCAGCCTACCGTTGATGATGTGTGTGATAGCACCCACCGTATTCAACCAATATTGTTCTCCAGAGTCCAGGCCAATATATTTTTGCTGGAGTCCTTTTAAACTGGCCAGCAGTGAAAAGATCGCCCAGAACAAAAGAAATCCGTAAAGATTTTTCAATTTTGAAAACACCAGAAATGCAATGGGGATCAGAAGCAATGGATACAAAGAAACACCACGAACGGCATAAAACCAAGCCGTACGGCTCAAAGCAGCGGGATTAAAAAATTCCATTACGGAATACGCGAACCAGATCACCATGAGATAGACAAGATCCCGCTTTAACAGCGAAAAATTGATTTCTTCAGAAAGTCGCTTAAAGAATATGGCTACTACTATGATAACCAGCAATCCGTCAATACTTAATCCCAATGGTACATTCCGTATGTAACGCGTGAGTCCGATCGCCGTAAAGGCCATGAAAATAACCGCATAGATACCCACTGCCGGACTATTAAAAATCCGGTTCAGGAAATAAATCAGGGGAGCCAAAAACAAGAGTGCTACGGCTACTTTGAGCCCGCCTTTTGCAACAATAGCACCCACTATGATTGTCACGATCACGATGATCGCCAATACAAGTGGGTGTTGCAATCTGGCAGCACCGGTTCTTTTTCTTAATGACTCCAGCATGGGTAAATTTTAATCCATAAAATTAAAAAAATTGCCTTAACTGATTTTCCTTTTCAGGAGAGCGCTCTGTGTAAAGAACAAGATACCTCCTTTAAATATTTTCCTTATATGTATTTCAGTATTCTGGTTCAAATAATAATGTCCGATAAAAATGCCGATCAGCGTAAATGCGATGGTTACCCAGGCCACCCCCTGCAATACATTAATGATGGTGTATTCTCTGGCATACATGGCGATGAGGCTGAGGCTGTGTATTCCGGAGAACATGAAGGTGAAGAAACTGATGAAACCGGCTACAAATACAAAAGCAAAGACGACGATAGCATCACCGATAATATTAGCGAGGGTCATGTAAACCACTTTGAAGAAATTGTATTTCGGCAGGTTCAAACTGTCGAGCATCACCCCCATAAATCGGTCCACCGGCAGCAACAATCCGTAGATGCAGAAGATTCTAAAGATAGAGGCAGTTTTCTCGTACCCGGGCCCACCCAGGATGTACACCAGTTCCTTGGCGTAAATAAATGAAAATAACATCAGCGGAAACAACAATAGCGTCATCCCTCCGGCATTGGTATAGAACAATTCTTTGACTTTCGTATTATTACCTTCAATGCTTGCCTTCGACATTCCAGGAAAGGCGGTCATGGCAAAGCTTCGGAGCGGAATTTCAATAATCTCGGTGAGTTTCATCGGGATGCTGTATAAGGCTACACCGGCGGTACCCAAAAACGGACTCAGTCCGATAATGAAAGTGTCGGCACTTTTCAGCAGATTGCTTCCGATGAGCGTACCGGTAGAATACTTTCCGAAATTAAGAATCAGTTTATTCGTGACCCGTTTAGCTTTCAGGACATAGGCAATGCCGTCCCAGTTGGCGACACTGGCCACCAACGATGTTACAATATTGACGATCAGGTATGCATAAACAATGGTCTGAAGCGAGAATTTCGTCCAGAAATAGTTTACGATCAGGAATAGCATGAACCCGCCAACATTGATGAGTCTGAGTATCAATAGTTTGTCAAATTTCATTTTCGCCTGCAAAACAGACTGCGCATTATTAAAGGGCAAATTAATGATGGCCAGCGCAGGGAACCAGTAGAAAAACAACGAAAAAGCCGAATCGTGTACCCTGACAGGGAAGAGGAAATCAATTCCGAGAACAAGGCCTGCAACAAGAATACTGGAAATCAGGTTTATGAAATAATTGGAGCCGATCAGCCCTTTGGCTTCTTCTTGATCTGCACCGGCCAGAAAACGCACGATAGCGGTACGTGTGATCCCAAAACGGATCATATCCACGAAGTTGGCCGTTGTGATCAACAACACCCACTTTCCGAAGTCATCAGTATTGAGACTCCGCACCAGTAAAAGAAAACCAAAGAATCCGAAGACAGCTACCAAACCATTGTTTGCCAGCGAGAGAAAGTTGTTATTTTTAAGTATTTTGGACAGGACATTAGCCACGGTTTTTAACCTCTCTCTTTACAGTAATTTTATACTTTGTTGCATTAAGGTACATTGCCTTAATCCTATTCATCCAACCGGTTCTGTTTTTTGGAATTTCTGTTAACAGTTCATCCAAGTTATAAAGCTCAACTTCGTTCAGTACCACGAGGAAATTGTTAGGTGCTGCTTCTCTGAAGGTCTTGAGGGCTGTCTTATCGGCCCGGGTAAAGTTGTTGCTGCTTCTTACCACGAACAAGGACAAATCAACTTGTGATAACAGTTTTATCGGATAGGTATGGTAAACAATTGAAGGTATTTCTATAAAGATATAATCGTAAGGCGTGTTATTCTTTCTCAAATAACGGCTGTCCATGAGTTGTTGCAGATCGCTAATATCAATAAAGTTGCTCTTGACGGTGTAGTGGAAGCTGTGGTTGAAATCCTCTTCTTCTTCCATTTCCGAATCTTCGGCCCTGTAATTCAGGAAAAGAACCTTGTTGTTCATCGAACGCATCTGGTTGATGATCTTATGAGTCAGCAGCGTCTTACCCACACTGTTTTGTGTACTGAAGACCAGGATGACATATGGCTTGTTCGGCTCCGGTTTGAGTGAAGCCATATTCAGCTTAATGTTCTGTATGATCATGTCAATAAGCCTTGACGAGATCTGTGAGAGCTCGTTGGCAAAATTCCTCGAGAACAGGTAGGGGAAAGCACCTCCCAGCTCCATATTTGTCTGTTCCACCACCCGGCTCGGATTCTTGGCAGAAGTATCAAAGTATTCCAGCATAATAATGAGGAAGGCAATGATGATAAAACCGGCAAATCCTGCTGCCAGCACAATATATTTTGCTCTGGACGGATTCGGTGCAATCGGGAAATAAGGTGGGTCAACCACCTTGATATTGGTAGAAAGCTCCAGATTCTGCTGTTTCATTTTAGCCACGTTCAGGCTGTGCAGGAGTTCAAGATATGTCTGTTCATTTACTTTGATTTCGCGCTCGATACGGGTCAACATAGCACCCAGCGGAGCCATCTTCTGATACGTGCGTATAAAGTCAAGTTTACGCCGAGCCAGAACAACCAGCGCCGCTTTTGCTTCCGTATAAGTAATTGTATTCTCAAGCCATGCATTCAGAAGATCTTTGATGTTTACACCCTGCGTGGAATGACCGTAGAGGTACAACTGATCGATATGGAATTTGATCTTAGCCCTCAGCTGCTTTTGCTTTGCTTCCAACTGACTGAGCCTTGTTGCCACTGCACTGTTATAACTTTCGGCCAACCGGTTGACAATAATCTTTTCAGAAACGTCAGCCAACTCTTTTCGCATCTGGTTAACTTCATCGCTCTTCAGATAAATGGAGTCTTTGGCCGTCATTTTGGTTTCCAGTTCCTGCAACGTCAACGAAGCACCAGAAAGTCGTATCTGCTGGTCCTGGTAATATTTATCCAGGTCTTCTTTCTGTCCTGCAATGGCCTTACTTTGCTCATAATAGTTGATGATGTTATTTTGTTTGTTGAAACGGAGCAAACGATCCTCGGCTTCATTCAGCTTTCTTTCGGCAGAATCCACCTGATGCTGGAAATATTCCACCACTCGGTCCGTTTCGTTGATACGCAACATCCTGTAATTACGCATAAAGACCGTGGAGATGATCTTTAAGGTTTGCTGACAGATTCCCGGGTCGTCGGAAGTAAAAGTAAGTTTTACAAGGTCACTGTTGGCAATCCTAAAAATCTGTACTTTACTGATATAACTGATACTGTAATGCTGGTTTGCACCATAATGTAACAGTCCGTAAATATAATTCGTGTCGTCGGAAGCATAGTATGCCTGGAGGTTGTTTACCGTTTTCTCATAATCCGAAGGGTTGACCCCCGGTGGAACAATGGGATCTTTTACAAAAATTCCGGAAAGCTTTGTGCCTCCGCTATGCATTTCATCCGTTAAATTGGCAAGACCACCACTTCTGCCTTTCGAAGGTCCTTGTACAATTGTTGTGGTGCCGTCGTCTTCCGAGGAAACCTGTTTGGTAGCGTAATCATATGATGCCTGGCCTCCCATGGGAGATTGTCCACCTGTACTAATGATGATCCTTTGTCCAGGTTTAACGCCACCTGTACTTAAATTATTGATCTCTCTCAGCTTGCTGATGTTCACACCGTAACTCTTTGCAATGGAATAAAGTGTTTCTCCTGGTTGTACCGTATGATATTGGAACCCCGAAACAGCAGCAGAATTTCCTTTTATCAGCAACGTTTGTCCTGTGGTCAGATCCCCGGAACTCAAATTATTCAAACTCATCAGCTGACCTCTGGAAACGCCATAACGGCTGGCGATGGAGCCGAGGGTTTCTCCAGGTAGCACCGTGTGCACGATGGTTCCACTGCCATTGCTGGATTTGGTCAGGCCGGAATTGTAACTGGTGACAGACTGGGTAGCATTGCTGTTTCCGGAAAGATTGGTTTCATCCCTGGCAGCCTGGTTTTTCTTAATGCTGATTTGTTTCTGTAACGTCTGAATCTCTCTTTGCAGATTCTTGATTTGTTCTGCTTTCTCCCTTTCGACCCCTGATTTATTATCCACTACAACCAGATCTTTGATTCTTTTAGGAATCATCCGCTGCAGTTTATTGTAGTTTTCATCAGAAATATATTGCGAATTGTACTGGGGCAACGAAAGGTCCTGACCTAACAGACGCAAAGAAGTTTCTACTACGGTCTGCCGTGAAGTCAGCAAATTGATCATGTTGTCGAACTGCGCACTGGTACTGAAATAGTCGGTAGGTCGCTGCGAAGTGGATTCGATAGAGTATCCGGTGGTGATCCCCGTATAAATGATAGCCTCCGACTCATACACTTTTTCCTGATGGCGGGTGAAATAATACACTACCACCGCCAGCAAAAACGGAATCCCTAATAACAGGATGATGTTTCTTTTAAAAAGTCGTATGAGATATAAAAAATCCATAATAAGAAATCAAAATTAACGCAGGATGTTGATAAGATTAAATTTCATACCCGTAGCAACCTGCAATAACTGATATGCATTATTGAATTGTGCAATTGCCTGTTGAAAGTTAATGGCACCCCGCGTCTGGATTTCTTTCAGACGAGTATATTCTGCCGTCGAAATTTCACTGTTCAAAAACTCGTTCTGTGCCATTTGCATCTGCATCAGCGTGAAATTCTGATAAGAGTTATAAATTTTAATATAATTCTGATATTCAACCAGATTATTGTAATAGGTAATGACCTGTGTTGCCAGGAACCTGCGGTTAATTTCTTTCTGCATCAAGGATATCTCAATCCATTTCTTCTGCTGATTGATGAGATTTCTTCTGTCGATAAGGGCCAGCAGCGGCAGTCGGATATAAAATCCCACCGCATAGTTGCTTCTCCAGGACCACTGATGATAGTAATGGCCTATCTGTACATAATCGTCCTGATTCCAAAAATCCCATCTGCCGAAATTGGAATCCCAGTTCAGACTGAAATAATTAAGCCAGGCACGCCTTGCAGATAGGGTGGTGTAAGCATAATAATCTTCCTTCAGCGTCTCATAGCGTACATCGGGAGAATTGTAAGTAGCAGAATCGATGAGCACCTCCAAGGGAGGGAGCCTTTTGGTAATGTCATCAGTAACCGGATTAAAAAATCTTGAACTATCCGCCTCTGAAGTTTGATTTTGGGCAAAAACCCTAAAACTCGTCAACAGGATCAATCCGGCAATGAGAAATAAATGTTTCGCTTTTACCAACATCATAATCGCCTTTCTACACTTGTAAGTATACAGTTATTAATATTGCGAAAGTTACCGTATTCTTTACTTCAATTCAAATTTTAAATAATTAATTATTAAAAAAGTTTTAAACAATTTCACTACACATTCTGTTTTTGGAGTAGGGCAGGTATTGTACTTAATATCAGCTTAATGTCCCCCCAAAACGAATATGTTTCAGCATATTTATTGTCCAAAGCCTTTCTTTCTTCCTCTGACATCACACCACCTTTTCCGCGCAATTCAACCTGCCACAGGCCTGTAATTCCGGCCGGGGCCATGAAACGGGCCCCCCAATCATCCGAGGTCAAGAGCTCAGCTTCATAGAGGGGGAGGGGGCGATTCCCGACAATTGACATCGAACCGTTCAAAACATTAAAAAGCTGGGGTAGTTCATCAATACTCGTATTTCTGATGATTCTTCCGATTTTGGTGATTCGGGGATCGTTTTCAATTTTGATAAACGTGGATATCTTCCCGCGTTTTTTCATCACCCCATACCAGTATTCACAGATCTCTTCTCCACCGATATACAGAACCGGGGAACAAAATTCCTCATCGGGCATTGCAGCACACCGCGGGCATGATTCGGCACCGTTTACCGTATACCGACTGGGTTTTTCGTCTTTCTTATATTGGTTTAAGTGACTTAACTCTTTCAATTTCAACTCTGATCCGGTATACATAGACCGGAATTTGTAAAAATCAAAAATCCGATATCCTGTCCCGACGCGCTTGGACCTGTAGATGACAGACCCTCTGGACTCCAGTTTAATGGCAAGTCCTACGACTATAAACAAAGGCGACAGAATGGTAATGGCAATCAGGGAAACCATAATGTCAAAAATTCTTTTGATGAGCGGTATCCTATAGGTTCTCTGAGATTTGGAGGGCCTTTTTTCAGCTTCTTCTATCCGGTTCAGATATTGAATTAAAAAGCGGATTCTTGTAGTAACTTTGTCGAGATTCAAAGGATAGACATAATAATCATCAAAAACATTTTTGTTTTCGAATGCCTTTTCGGCCAGTCTGCCATCTTCTTCGAAACCCACTAAAATAAAGGGGATATTCCAGATCCCGAGCCTTTGTTTCAGGTGAACTCCCAGCTCATAGCCTTCAATGCCCTGCAAAGAGGCTTCAGCAATGACGGCGCAAACATCCTTATTCTTGCGAAGGTGATCGATTGCCTGAAGTCCATTTTCGTAATGAAGAACATTAAAATCCGAAATTCTTTCTTTTAATGAGTTCAATACATCTGGATTCTTCCCAACGTACATCAAAGATATTTTATCCGGGCCTTCCTCCATAATTATGGGATCTACTTACTCGTCCTGCTAATCAAATTGTTGATGCGAAGTAAAAGTTCTTCCGGATTAAAAGGCTTTACTAAATAATCATCTGCACCCATTCTCAAACATTTTACTCTTTCCTGGCTGCTTTCGATGCCACTGAGCATGATCATGGGAACATTTCCGAAATAACCACTGGCTCTGACTTGTTTGAGCATTTCATACCCATCGAGATTAGGCATTTGTATATCCGCCACAATCAGGTCGGGCAAATTACCGTCTTCCAGATACTTTATGCCTTCCAAACCATCTGTTTTCGTGACGATTTCATAGGTTTTGCCTATATAATTTTCTAACAGCATTCTGATCGATAACTCGTCATCCACTATTAATATCTTCTTTTTCATACCATTCATTTGGTCAAACGGACTTTAATTAGCAAATTTAGCAAAATCCTTTTATTTAGAAATTAAGTATTACTAACTTATCTACAGGAAATAGTTAATAATTTTTCCCGAAGATAAGTCAAATATCTTCAATGATCAAAGATATCTCTTTTGGATTTAGTGGTTTTGACATGTATCCGTCCATACCGGCTTCCAGACAATCATTTTTATCCTGCTTTTGAGCGTTGGCAGTAAGGGCAATAATCTTAACACGTTGTCTGCCTCTTCGGTACGATTCCAGCATCCTGATTTTTCGGCTGGCAGTAATTCCATCCATCACAGGCATTTGGATGTCCATCAGAATGATGTCGTATGCCTCACGCATAAATTTTTCAACTGCCACCATTCCGTTTTCTGCAGCATCTACTTCAAATCCGTTTTTTGTCAGAAGATTTTTCGTTAGTTTCTGGTTGACCAGATTATCTTCCACCAATAGTATCTTTTTTGTTTTTGAGAGGGATGCATCATCCTTTTTCTCTGTGCTTGCTTCCAGTTCGACTGAAAGTTCAAATGTAGTGCCGTTGGAACTGGTTTCTTTGACAAAGATATCGCCTCCCATCAGCTGACAGAGCTGTTTCGACAAAACCAGTCCCATGCCGATGCCTTGATATTTACGTGAATAGGACTTGAAACCTACTGCAAATGCTTGCCACAGGCCATCCACTTCAGTAAGGTTGATGCCTTTACCGCTGTCGCTGATAGAAAAATGTATTGTGTTTAAATGATCTCTTTCAGAATCAGGAAAGGCTCTCAGTTTTACGACTCCCTTTTCCGTGAATTTGATTGCATTATCCAATAAATTCGAAAGGATCTGTTTCAACCTCATTTCGTCACCCACGAGAAAATGTGGCATGTCTTTGGAAATATCAAAAGTCAACGTAAGCCCCTTGCTGGCAGCCTCATTAAAAAAGAGGGCACGCAGATCCTCCAGCAATGAATACATATCAAAGACAAGGCTGTCAAGGCTTAGAAGATTATTCAACATCTTATAATAATCCAGCACATTGTTCAGGGTGATATTCAGTTGCTGACTTGACTGGTGAATAATGCCTAAGAGCTCATCAGATTCCACGTCAAATTTCCGGTTCTTGAGCAGGGTGGCAGCACTTAAAATACTGTTTAAAGGGGTTTTGATTTCGTGACTTACATTAGACAGGAATTGTGATCTCAGAGCCTCCGTCTTTTGAATCTCCTCCTTTAGCAACTCCTCCTGATTCTTCTTCATGGTCGTTCTCCGTAACTTTACGAGAGAATCCTCGGATATTTTTTTCTGAGTCTGTTGGTCGGTCTTTGCCAAGAGTATTTATATTTAAAGTGATGCAAATTTTTAAACAAAAGCCATGCCTTTATCATTAAATCACTGAAGGGTAATTAAGTAAGCTAACCCCCCGATGCTGTTACATCGAGAAAGAGTCCAAATCTGGGAAAATATCCTTTCTCTTTGGGAAAATTTAGATTAAAAAAAGCGCTTAATTATAATGACCAGAGTCAATTTTGATCAGTCCCCATCTTCCACTCATCGACAGTTGATGTGACTTGTATTTTTTCCCTTCGGAACTTTCAGCCACAAACCGCAGTGAATCATAAGGAAACTCAATGGAGCCAAGCGCTTTTTTCAAACCGGAATAAGGGACCCCGCTTACAAACTCATTTCGTTCCTTCCGGATTTCAGGCCGATCCGAGTCGGTGAATATGGAAGCAAAGCTGACTACTTCTTTTGGTTTATCGGATGCCGTAAGCTCCACCCAGAAGTCGTTTAAAACAACATCCTCTTTCTTGAAGAAAACCGAAATAATGACTTGCCTCGCCGCACTTTTTTCTTTTACAATACTGACTGTGATTTTGGCATCCTGATACATCTGCTCACTGAGCGGCAGCACACGCTTCTTATCCTTTCGGTACAGATAAACCACGGCAATCGTCGATACAAGGCCTATTACGAAAATATAGGTGAATAGATTTTCCATGCCGGCAAAGGTATTGACTTTAACAAATCAATCAGCATTTTCATGCGCTGTCCGGCGGATAATTTCGTTCTGCAATTCTTCTGTCAAATCCACAAAATAATCGCTGTAACCCGCCACCCTGACAATCAGATCCCTGTATTTTTCAGGATGTGCCTGGGCATCACGCAAAGTCTGCGCCGTTACCACATTGAACTGAATATGATGGCCGTCCATTTTGAAATAGGTTCTGACAAGCTGGGCCACACTGGTAATCCCTTTTTCATCAGAAAAAAATGAAGGCGTAAACTTTTGATTCAACAGCGTTCCTCCGGTCCTGAGATGGTCAATCTTTGCCGCTGATTTCAGTACGGCTGTCGGGCCGTTCCGGTCGGCACCCTGGACTGGGGAAATACCTTCCGATAAAGGCTCTTTGGCGCGCCGCCCATCCGGCATGGCACCGATGACACTTCCGAAATAAATATGCGAAGTTGTAGGCAAAAGGTTGATGCGATAAACGCCGCCTTTGGTGTTGGGTCGTAAGTCGATGGCTTTGAAATAAAGCTCAAAAACCCGGCGTGTCTGATCATCTGCATAATCGTCATCGTTGCCGAATTTCGGCGTGTGATGGAGCAGTAATTCCTCAATTTCCTCATATCCTTCAAAGTTTGCCTTTAAAGCGGCCATCAGCGTTTCAAAAGAAAAGTTCTTTTTATCGTAGATATGATATTTGATGGCTGTTAATTCATCAGTAATACTACCTAAACCCACGCCCTGAATGTAATTGGTATTGTAACGGGCACCGCCGGCATTGTAGTCTTTTCCATTGGCAATGCAATCGTTGATCAGCAGTGAAAGGAAAGGCGCAGGAAGATACTTGGCCCACATTCTTTCGATCAGGTTATTTCCCTGAATCTTGATGTCGATAAAATGGTTCAGCTGTCTTTCGAAGGCCGACATCAGTTCCTCGAAACTGTTGAATTCAGATGGCTCGCCTGTCTTCAGTCCCAGCACTTTCCCGGTCCCTGGATCTATCCCGTTGTTCAGCGTGAGTTCCAGGATTTTGGGAATATTGAAATAGCCGGTGAGGATATAACTTTCGTTGCCGAAGGCACCGGTTTCCACACATCCGCTGGCACCTCCGTTCCGTGCGTCTTCGATCCTTTTGCCCTGTCGGAGCATTTCCTGGATGATGGAATCGGTGTTAAAGATAGAAGGCTGACCAAAACCTGTTTTTACAATTCTCAGCGCCCGTTTGATGAAACGATCTGGGTTTTTCTTGCTCAGCTGAACCATGGAACTGGGCTGCAGCAGCCGCATCTCTTCAATCACATCCAGAATCAGATAAGAGAGTTCATTAACAGCATCCGACCCGTCTTCTTTCACGCCGCCGACATTGATCAGCGAGAAATCCGTGTAGGTGCTGCTTTCTTTTAAAGTAACGCCCATTTTCGGTGGTGCAGGATGGTTATTAAATTTCACCCAAAATGCCATCAGAAGTTCTTTGGCCTTTTCTTTTGTCAGCGTTCCGTTTTCCGTTTCACGGATGTAAAAAGGGTATAGGTGCTGGTCCAACCGACCGGGATTGAAGGAATCCCAGGGATTCAGCTCGGTGACAACGCCCTGATGGATGAACCAATAGTGCTGCAAGGCTTCCCAAAAAGTCTGGGGTGCGTGGGCCGGAACATTCATACAATTCCTGTGCATTTCCTGCAACTCTTTCAGACGCTCAGGATCGTTTTCCTGGGCCATAATCACCTCAATTTTTTCAGCATGTCTGTGTGCGTAGGCGATGATGGCATCCGCCGAGATGTCCATGGCTGTCAGCTCTTCTTTCTTGTCGAGGGCCAACGGATCATTCACAAAATCCAGCTTGGCCATCGCCTGTGCGATTTCTTTTTTAATATCCAGAAATCCCTTTTTAAAAGAGTCTTTCCCAATCACCGTATGGCCGGGAGCCCTTTGTTCCAGGAATTCAGTGAAAATGCCTGCTTCATAGGCGTCTTTCCATTCTTCCGGAAGCGCACGAAACATATTGTCGCGAATGGTCTTGCCTTCCCAGAAAGGAATGATCTTTTCCTGATACACTTTTCGGGTTTCTTCGGTCACCCTGAAGAACTGTTTTTTTCGTTTATCCAGCTTTTCCAGATCCTCCAGCGAATGCAACACGATCTCGGGATAAGTGGGCGTGGATTTCGGGAACTCACCGCGTTCTCCAACAATCAGCTCGCCCTTCATGACAAAGATCTTTTTGTGTTCCATGATATATTGAAATGCCAATGCCCTGGTGACCGGAATCGAATGGCCCCGGGCTTTCCCACTTTGATAAAACTGGGTGAGCAATTCGGCACGCTGATGCGACATGACCGGTTCTGCTGCAAGGCTATTTTCTCTTAGGTTATTAATTCTTTCGTTCATAGCAGTTTGTTTTATCCCCCCAGGTGAGCATCAAACCCAGCCCGGGTAAAAATTCCCTGAATCTCTTTATTTCTGACTTCATCTGTGATTTGAATCCCTGACAACTTGTAAGGGATGTCCAACCGGACATATTTGCTTTCTGCCATGGCATGATAGGGAAGCAGGTTGATCTTCCTGATATTTGGCATCCCGGCAAGCAAACTGATCATATCGCCGATATTTTCATCGGTATCTGTGATTCCCGGTACCAGCGGCACGCGGATGATCACATTTTTTTGATGTTTGTTCAAATTTTCCAGATTTTTCAGGATCAGTTTATTGGAGACCCCGGTATATTTCCTGTGTAAGGGGTCGTTAATAACCTTCAGATCGAAAAGAAACAAATCCGGAACATCAATCAACGTATCAAAGATCTTTTGGGCAACAAACCCCGATGTATCCACCACCGTATGAATTCCTTCTTCCTTGCAGGCGATCAGCATCTGTTGCAGGAAATCGGGTTGCATCATGGGTTCACCACCGGAAAAAGTAACGCCGCCACCGGACTCATCCATAAAAAGCAATTCTTTCTTAATCTCTGTAAGCAGTTGCTTTTCGCTGTACTCTTTTACTGTAAAGCCATTGCTGTGATTGGAATCCGGAATGCACTCCGGGTTATGGCACCACCAGCAGGATAGGGGACAGCCCTGAAAAAATACTGTCAGCCGGATACCGGGACCGTCATGGATGGTGAAACGCTGGATATTTGAAATAAATCCTGACATGAAACTGATTATTTAAACTCAAACACACAAAAATTTGTCCCCGAAAGGGGAATACGAAAGGCAGGAAAAAGTCACTTTATCCAGCATTCATACAGATGACGGCAAAACCGACCATACATCTTTATGAACATATTAGCGCTGTGAATTTCGGTGGTATGCTGCAAAAACAACATGGTTACATTTGGGTTTAACACCACAAATGTAATAATTTAACAATACGTTTAAACTAAGAAATGATTTAAATCAGAAAGCGGAGGCGAGTGTTGTCTGCTATTTCTTATTGCTTGACTTGAACAAAAGATCCTTTTCAGCTTTGCTGAGGCTGGCGTAGCCGGATTTTGAAATCTTTTCCAGGATACGGTCAATTTCATCCTGGGTTACCGACCGGTTACGGTTGTATTCTTCATCCGTCAGCGGGCGTCCGGATTCCGGACGGAGGGTGCTGAATTTTTTGTATTTACGCCTTTTGAAAGAAAGTTCCGGCAGTTTCCAGTGGTCGAAAATGCGATAGAAATCGGTCCCTTTGCGCAACGAAAGGCCGTAAAGAAATCCCCAAAGAGCGCCACCGACGTGTGCAATATTCCCTCCGGGATTGGAGGACTGAATGCTTATAATATCTATGATCACCAGGGCGATGGCAAGATACTTCAACTTGATGCGGCCGATCAGGAACAGCTGCACCTGATAATCGGGAACATAAGTGGAAATTGCGACCAGGATAGCCAGAATAGAGGCCGAAGCTCCCAGGGCTACTGAGATGGACCGGATACCGGCAAAGGCAGGAAACACATTAAACGACACCACAAAAAACAAGGCTCCCACCAGCCCCCCTATGAAATAGGTGATCAGCAGCTTGCGCTGACTCAGATATTCCGTGAACCATAAACCTGCTGCATAGAGCACCAGCATGTTGAAAAACCAGTGGAAAAATGCCTCGTGCAGAAACATGTAAGTAAAAATAGTCCAGGGCTTTTGTGCCAGGCTACTCATTGCTGAGGGCAGTGCCATAATGGTTCCCAACGGGCTTAACTGCGGGATATTTCCTGTAAAAAGCCAGGTTCCCAGTGTGGAAACATTGGCCGCTAAAAAAATGATCGTATTGATGAGGATCAGACGTGACAGTACATTCTTTCCCAGGAAGATATCATGAAGGACTTCTCCTGTGCTTTTTCTCCGGTACTGAAAATTATCGTACATATCCTTTTAATTGAAGCTTCTTAGATTTCCGGACCGAAGAACTTTCCGTGTTTTTTCCAGTAAAAGATAATGGCCAGTCCCACGAGCATCCCGCCGACATGGGCGAAGTGTGCCACATTGTCACCCGGCCGGTTGCTGATCCCGGAGAACAACTCCAGCAAACCATAACCGATCACGAACCATTTGGCTTTAATAGGAATGGCAAAATAGAGATAAATAATAGAATTGGGAAACATCATACCGAATGCCAGCAACAGTCCGAAAATAGCTCCTGACGCACCGATGACGACCATCTGATTCAGCATTTCCACTTTATAATTGGACAGGAATGTCACAATCTGTTGCATGATGTCTGAGTTGGCTTGTCCCTGACTCAGCAAATTCATATTCTGATTAAAGAGTGAAATGTCATGCTGCGTGATCAAAGGATTGATAGCTCCGATGCGGAAACCGTATTTGGCGAAATAATCTTCCACGCCTGTAACTGTAGGATGCGTGATGATCTGATTTAATGAATCCAGGTTCGGTGACAGTGAGAAATGGATCCAGATGAGATAAACAACAGCAGAACCCAGTCCTGTCAGCAGATAGAAAATCAGGAATTTCTTTCCGCCCCACACATTCTCCACCACATTACCGAACATCCACAAAGCAAACATGTTGAAGATTATGTGCGCCCAGCCACCATGGAGAAACATGTAAGTAAAGAACTGATAAACCCTGAAATTAGCGGCTCCCGGATAGTGGAGCCCGAACATGTCTATCAGATCAATGTGATATTTTCGTAAAGCCAGCGTAGCAAGAAAAATCAGGGTGTTGATGATCAACAGGTTTTTAACCACTGGTGGTAGTATCTTAAAGCCGCCCGGTCTGTATTGCTGCATGAGTTATCTTTTGTTTGTGAATAAATTCATTTTTCTCATTTCAAAAGGGAGTTTCATACGCGTTCGAAATTACCTCAAAAATCCTTCCAAAGTTTCATTCGTCACGATTCCGATAATTTTACTGCCATCGGGTGCCTGTTCCGGCACCTGACAGGCAAAAAGACGGTCGAAGAGATCTGACATTTCTTCTTTGGTCAGGCTTTCGCCCGATCGAATTGAAAACCGGGCTGCCATTGCCCTCGCAAGACGGATGGGCTTGTCCATCCCCAACTCAGTATTTTGTGTTTTATAGTCCTCGACAATTCTTTCCAGGCTGAACTGAATATCCTTGTCATTCAAATCCGCAGGAATGCCTTTCACAACATATTGACCCGGATCTTCTTCTTCCAGAATAAAGCCCACTGATTTTAAAAAACCCATCATTTCTTCCAGAATGGAAATATCCTCAGGTGAAAAATGAATTTCCACAGGAAACAGCTGGTGCTGTGAAGCTTGTTCTTTTCCCTGTAATTGCTGGAGATATTTCTCATAAAGAATTCTTTCGTGTGCTTTTTGCTGATGGATCAGCATCATGCCTGAGCGGACATTGCAAACGATAAATTTCCGCTGGATCTGAAAGAAAGAATGCGGCGAAGTATCCTGTTGTTCCTGTATTCCGTTGGTGCTTTCCTGTGAAACAGCTTTTGCGTCTTTTGGGCCGGAAGCAAAGAGATTTTCCCAGTTCCGAACCGATTTCTCCCTCTGAAAATGACTGCTTTCGCGATAGGAAACATTTTTATCGGATTCGAAAGGATTGTAATCCGGATTGATCTTGATCTCAGGTTGCCGCACAATACCTTTGGCGGGATTCTGAAAAGCCGCTTCGATGCTCGGATCCACATCAAAATCGATGGTGGGCGTCAGGTTGTGCATGCCTACGGATTGCTTGACAGCGGCCTGCAGCACGGCATACACATATTTGGCATCCTTAAAGTTGACTTCCGTCTTGGTGGGATGGATGTTGATGTCGATATCCGATGGATTGACTTCTACGTCGATAAAATAAGACGGGAATGAATCGCCCGGCAGCAACTCGCTGAAAGCATTGGTAACCGCATGATTCAGGTAAGCATGTTTGATATATCGCTGGTTCACGAAGAAATACTGTTCTCCCCGTGTTTTCTTGGCAAATTCCGGTTTCAGAATAAAACCGTTGATCGAAAGAATGTCTGTCGTCTGCGAAACCGACAACAGGCGCTGGTCATACACTTTGCCGAAAATCGCCACAATCCTGGATTTCAGGCTTCCTTTTACCAGGTTGTAAACCGTCTTCCCGTTATGGTCCAGCGTAAAGGAAATTTCAGGGTTGATCAGCGCCACCCGGTTGAATTCTTCCAGAATGTGCCTTGTTTCGGCATTGAAAGATTTCAGGAAGTTTCTCCTGGCGGGAACGTTGAAGAAAAGGTTTTTCACCATGATCGTGGTTCCCGGTGGGCAGGAGCATGGCTCCTGATGGATTACTTTGGAGCCTTCGATACGCAGGCAGTTTCCCAGTTCATCGCCTTTTGGGCGACTTTTAATCTCCACCTGTGCAATGGCGGCAATGGAAGCCATGGCTTCACCACGAAACCCCAGCGTATGAATGGAAAACAGATCATCGGCTTTGGTGATCTTGGAAGTGGCGTGCCTCTCGAAACACATCCGGATATCTATGGCAGACATGCCACAACCGTTGTCCGTAACCTGGATCAGCGTCTTCCCGGCATCTTTAATGACAAGATGAATTTCTGTAGCACCGGCATCCACTGAATTCTCAAGCAGTTCCTTCACGGCGGAAGCTGGTCGCTGGATCACTTCGCCTGCAGCGATCTGATTGGCGACCGAGTCCGGAAGAAGCTTGATAACATTCGACATAAACCCTTGCCTTATTTAACTCCCACTCCGAATAGAGTAAGAAAATTATCGATCAGGTTGGTAAAAAGTATGATATAAATGCTTCCTCCTATAATGACAGCGTAAACCAAATAAGATATATACCGGCTTGAGGCGCTTTTCCCGAACTGATCTTTTTTCTCCCACCGTTTTGACATTTGCAGACGGATTCTTTCTTCCCGGCTTAACGCAGAATCATAACCCAACTCTGTTTTCCGTCGCTCCCATTCATCCCGTTGCGGGTCGTAATACCTCGATGGAAAGTTAAATCTTTTGGGCTTGGGGGTATTGAACATCGTAAAACGCATGGCAATAAATTTATCTTACAAAGATAGTTCTTTTTGAGCTTTTGTGTTACATCCGTTCGGGGAGTACGATGCCCAAAAGATGCATGGCCGAACGCAAAGTCCTGGCAGTAAAGTCCGACAGCGCGAGCCGGAAATTCCTTTTTACAGCGTCTTCTTCTTTTAAAATACTCAGATCATGATAGAACTGATTGTATTCTTTGGCCACCTCAAAAGAGAAGTTGGCAACAGGTGCCGGACTTAACGCATCGCCCGCCGCTTTTACAACAGAAGGAAAATCGTGCAGAAGCTTAAGCAGGGATTTTTCCTTATTCTCAGGAATGTGGCTTTCGTAATTTGCTGCACGAAAATCCATCCCTGCATCATAGGCTTTGCGCATGACAGACTGGATCCGTGCATGCGTGTACTGGATGAACGGACCTGTGTTTCCGTTGAAATCAATGGATTCCTCCGGATTGAACATCATGGTTTTTTTGGGATCTACCTTCAGAATGAAATATTTCAGTGCCCCCAGCCCGACCATATCGTACAGTTGTGTCGATTCTTCCGGGGTGAAATCGTCGAATTTTCCCAGCTCCTCGGAAGTCTTGCGTGCCGTTCCGGCCATTTCTTCCATCAGCTCGTCTGCATCCACCACGGTCCCTTCACGGGATTTCATCTTGCCGTGCGGCAGTTCCACCATCCCGTAAGAAAGATGATAGATGTTTTCGGCCCAGGTCTTTCCCAGCTTCTTTAGCAGGAGTTTCAACACATCAAAATGATAATTCTGCTCGTTGCCCACCACATAGATCAACTGCTGAGGCTCGTAATCTTCATAACGCAAATGGGCCGTTCCCAGATCCTGCGTCATGTAAACGGAAGTCCCGTCGGCACGCAGCAGTAGCTTTTCATCCAGGCCTTCATCGGTAAGATCGCACCACACGGAACCATCTTCTTTTTTATAAAAGATATGCTTCTCAAGCCCTTCGTTTACCAGTTCCTTTCCCAGCAGGTAGGTTTTCGATTCGTAATAGATCTTATCGAAATCTACGCCCATCCGTTGGTAGGTTTTGTCGAAGCCTGCATATACCCACGAATTCATCTCTTCCCAAAGGGAGCGGACCTCCAGGTCGCCGGCTTCCCATTGCTGCAACATCTGTTTGGCTTCGACAATCAGGGGGGCCTTTTGTGCCGCTTCCTCGGCGTTGAGGCCTTCCGATACAAGTGTTGCGATTTCCTTTTTGTACTCTTTGTCGAACAGTACATAAAAATCCCCGACGAGTTTGTCGCCTTTTTGTCCTGATTTTTCCGGTGTCTGTCCCTTGCCCCACTTCTGCCAGGCCAGCATGGATTTGCAGATGTGGATGCCCCGGTCGTTTACCAGATTCACCTTCACGACGTTTTTGCCGTTGGCCTTGAGAATTTCGGCCACGGACCATCCCAGCAGGTTGTTGCGGACATGCCCCAGGTGCAGCGGCTTGTTGGTGTTGGGCGAGGAGTATTCTATCACGACAGGCGGCTCTCCGGCCTTAGCCGCAAGCATTCCGTATTTTTCGTCAGCATAAGAGGATTCGAAAAATGAAATCCAGTACCGGTCGCTGATTACCAGGTTCAGAAAGCCTTTAATCACATTGTAGTCTGTGACTTCTACCGTATTTTCTTTCAGAAAATCTCCCAGATCCCGTGCCGTGGCTTCGGGTGCTTTGCGCGAAATCTTCAGCAAAGGAAAAACCACTACGGTCAGGTCGCCTTCAAATTCCGGCCTGGTTTTTTGCAATAAAAATTGTCCCGGTTTCAATTCCTGTCCGTAAAGCGTTTTAACGGCTAAACTTAGCTTCTCTGCTAAAATGGATTCTATCATGATCTCGCGCTTTTTAAAGCTGCAAAAGTAGAAAAAAAG
>CAYWBO010000001.1:56898-60720 GCA_964456625.1 uncultured Lentimicrobiaceae bacterium
GCTCAGAGGTTCAGAAGTGTCGACACTGAATGGTCCCCTCAGGAGCGGGAAGGGGAGGCTACAACGCTGAAATCAAAAAGTTTCAGTCAAAAAGCCTATAAATTCCACCAGGGTGCACAACGTAGTGAAAATAATGGTTATTTTTGTGTGATTCCTTATCCCGCTAAGGAAGTTTGCTGACAATTATAATCTTAAAACCAATGAATACCAAATCCAGTTTTTTCAAAAGCGTAACGCTTGCTGCATTATTTATTATGTTGGCGGCCCAACTTCAGGCCCAGCAGAATTACAAGCTGTCGGATTATGTAAATCCCGATTACCGCTACCAATCCCTTGATTTTAATATGAATTTTAACGCCAACGGCAATGCGGCACGCTACGAAACTGTCGACTCCTATCTGTCGAAAAACCATGTTTCCAACGTGGGTGGGTATTTCGGCATCTCATTAAATCAAATTAAAAATACGGCCCGGTTCCAGGGCTCCCAAATGGTGAGCCTATATTTCAATGGTGCCGCGAATAAGTCCGTTACCGACTACAACAGTACACTAGCTGGTTCCTCTTCTTCCACCAACAAGGTGGGATCCCTGACGGCCGGATTCGGTTATTCCTCCACCAACCGGTTCTATAACACCCGGAAACAATTTCTGGAGGTCATCCCCAACCTTGCGCTGGATTTTCAAAGCGGTAGGAACTCCTATTCGCAATATCCCATAAATTATCCCTTCATCACCCAACAACAGAGTCAATCCAATTCCCAGGATTTCGGGGTCTCGATCATGGTGGGTAAAGGGCGGATTGAAAATATTGAAAATGCACGACTGGCCCTGTATATCCTGAATGACCTGCAGAAAATGGGCGCCGTGAAAAAGAACCTGAGCAATGCGCAGGTGGATCAACTGGCGCGTTTTATCACCCGACTGAGAAACAAACGGTTTTTTGACAGCCGTATTCAAAACATTGCCAACATCACATCGGTGGATTCCTTGCTGACAGCCATGGGCATCCGGGAACACGCCGGTGCAGGATATTTTATGACCCTGAACGACGACTGGAATTATGCCAACGGCCCGCTACGGCAGTCAGGTCACCGTTTAGCCTTTGGAATAACGCCGGCCTATTCCCATTTGTGGTTGAAATCCACCAGTGACACACTTTCCAATGTTTCCTCCGGAAGCTCCCGGAGCGTTTCCAAGACTAAATCGCAACAAACCAGCCTCGATATCGGCGCCTACTATTACCTGGAAAAACCGATGAGTCTGACCTGGCAGCATTCCACCCGGATAAGCCTTGGTTTTCAGCTGATGAAACAGGTCGATGAAATGGCTTCCAATCCGTTTGAGTTTGCAGACTATCATAATTCGTTCACAGATCCCAACCTGCATGTTTCGCTGGAAAGAATCTATGGTTACTACCCCAACAGCCGTACCAGCCTGGCCCTCGATCTCGTGGTGGGAAGTATGTACGAAATGGAAAACCAGGAAGAGATTGGTCATGTGAAAAGCCATATATTGTCGGTGTACGCCTCGGCGGCTTTATCGGGCAACTATTATTTTTCGCCCCGCCTTCGTTTGAATCTGAATGCAGCATTAAATGATCATTACTGGCATACCAACGATTATATCGGGACTCCCACACACGTACTGGGCCATACTAATAACTGGAATCCAAGCATCAACCTGAGCCTGCGGTACAGCATTTTCTGATTTTGGGCTCAAGGGTTCAATAGTTCAAAGGCTCAGAAGTTTTCCTTTCAGGCTGATCCGGGATCAGTGGGAAGCAAACCTGAAAGGTGGATTAAAAGTATCAACACAGAATGTCCCCCTCAGACAAAAATAAAAACTGGCGTCAGCGTCTGCTGGTGCCAGTTTTTGTTGAAATGGGGCGTGCCCGGGCCTCTTTTCTTTCTTTGCGGCGTCCAAAGAAAGACGTTGTCATCCTGAGTGAAACGAAGGATCCCGGGTCATGAAACCGGAATGAGATCCTTCACCGCGTTCAGGATGACAAGGTAATTGCCCGTGTAATTTTTTGTTCCAGGGCGTACTAATTCCCTCCTCAGTCAGGTTTGCAGAGTCATCAATCCGGCCTGGTGGCTGTCATTATTTGATCTTTTTGCCGATATAAAACACATAACCGTAATAAGCTTTGTATTTGTAAAACAGCCCTGCCTCATATTGCTGATAGGCTATAAATGCTTCTGCAGCCGGGTTGCCCAGATACTTTTTCAGAAAGGATTCCTGCATTTGGGCTTGCTGAACGGAATAGTAATCGTTCCAGCAGGTTTCGGGGACGACAAAAGTGGCCACCGGAAGATAGCCCGCTTTTTGCATCTGAGCCACCTTATTCGGGATGGTATCCATCTCGGGATAGGCCTTTTGCCAGAAATCCTGAATTTCAGCAGGCCGCTCTTCGGTAAACCATGTGTTTTCCGTGACGGCAATATATCCGCCCGGTTTCAGAAATTTACGCCATTCGTTGATTCCCCGCTCAAAACCCATATTATAGATTGCCCCTTCCGACCAGATCAGGTCAAGTTCCGCTTTCTGAAACGGAAGACTTTCCATATTGCCCACGACGCCTTTCACCCTGTCCTGAAGATTTTTGATCCGGGCATTTTGATTGAACTGATCGATAAAACCGGGCCAGGTATCAATACCGGTAATGTTGCACGGCGTGTTTTGCCCCAATACCATGGTTTGACCGCCGGTACCACAACCCACATCGGCCATGTTGGATTTTTCGGTAAGACCGTCTATAAAACGCAACGCGCTGAGGGTTATTTCAGGACTTCCCGGTCCTTGCCGTTCGGTGTCTGAGAAATAATCATAAATGATGTTCAGGTCAAATTCGTGAATCGTCTGCTTTTTACTGTTCATTTTCTTTTATTTTGTTGCATACACGAAAAGCACCGTGCTTTCATCCTTGTATGCAGGTAAGACTTAATTTAATTCAATGGAAACTGTTCCCGAAAAGGATTATCCGGGAACAAACAGCAACACAACCCATACACAAAGTACAGATCGTTTACAGCACAATATCCGAATTTAAAATAAACATCCAGTTATTTTAGCAGCTATAAAGGTATAAAAAGTAACAGGACCTGAAACGTATTTCAAATCTTTTTCTCAGTCGCCGTGATCGTCGAAGCCTTTACACCTGCCTGACTATGAGCAGGCACTGGTTTATCGGGATCGCTCATGGCCTTTATTGGTAGTCGTTGTTTTATCCAGGGGTGTCCTTAGTGTTTTGGGTCAAATTCCACCATCCATTCAATACCAAATTTATCTCTGAACATGCCAAAATACGCACCCCAGGGACTGTTTCCTATTGGCATTTCTATTTGTCCGCCTTTAGAAAGTCCATGAAATATTCTGTCGGCTTCTTCTTTGCTTTCGGCACTTACAGCGATCTTGCTTCGGTTTTCCATTTCATTATGTTTCCCCATTTGTTCCGGGGTGTCGCTTCCCATTAACACGCTGTGTTTGCCGATGGGCAAAGCGATATGCATAATTTTTTCAGCTTCCTTTTCCAGATTGGGAGCGCCTTCGAAATTCATATCCTTAAAACGAACGAGGGTTGCAAAGTCGCCGCCAAAGGCTGATTTGTAAAATGTAAATGCTTCTTCTGCATTTCCATTAAAATGAATATAAGGACTAATTGATGCCATAATGTTTTATTTTAATATTACTAATGAGCCTTTTTGTTCTTCTTGATATTATTTTCTAAAAAACAATCCAAAGGCCTTTGATTTTTGTACAAGGCGAAATTTAGAAAAAAAACATACGTCCCTAACAGAAATCCTTTTCCGGATTTTTTCTTTCC
>CAYWBO010000001.1:60820-73584 GCA_964456625.1 uncultured Lentimicrobiaceae bacterium
ATGGGTAGTATCCGGGTTGGGATTGGGTACTGCATAGTTGACAGTGGGTAACACCCGGGTTGAGGTTGGGTACTGAAAAGTTGGCAGTGGGTAATGCCTGGGTTGGTATTGGGTAGCCCATAGTTGACGTTGGGTAACGGCGGCATTTTGTAACTAAACCAGGGCCAGGAGTAACTATTGCCTACCGGAACATATCTATTGCCGGTCAAGGTGCAACCAGGGCAGGTAAGAACGCGCCAGTAGTCACATCGTTACTCAGTCACCCGGTCACTTACTTATGCTGCCGCAGCCATTCGTACCATTGCTCCATACCATCGCCTTTGGTGGCGGAGACTTCGATAAATTCGAGATGATGGTTCACGCGCAGTGCATAATCTTTGGCCTTCTGCACATCAAAATTCACATAAGGCAGCAAATCGATTTTGTTGATGATGCAGACGTCGGCGCTGAGAAACATATCCGGGTATTTGATGGGCTTGTCGTCACCTTCGGTCACGCTGATGATCACCACGCGTTTGTTCTCGCCCAAATCGAAGAGGGCAGGGCAGACGAGGTTGCCCACATTTTCGATCATGAGCACCGAATGCTCCGGCGGATTCAGCTCTTTGACGGCCCGGTGCACCATATCGCTGTCCAGGTGGCAGCCCTGACCGGTATTTACCTGCACCACGGGAATGTTCAGCGCCTGGATGCGGTTGGCATCGTTGAACGTCTGCTGGTCGCCTTCGATCACGGTTATCGGCATTTCGTCCTTCATATTCGTCAGCGTGCGCTCCAGGATCGTGGTTTTTCCCGAGCCCGGCGAACTGACCAGGTTCAGCGCGAAAATATTCTTGGCTTCAAAATAACCGCGGTTCCGCTCCGCCAGTTTGTTGTTGGCGCCCAGGATGTCCTGTTCCACTTCCACCACGGTTTTTCCGTGCACATGATCGTGGTGGTGGTGTTCATGATCATGATGATGTTCGTCATTATGTTGGTGCATTTCGAGGTGGCTCATATCCACTTTCCCGGGTTTTGAGATCAAAACTTCGTCGGGTTGTCCGCATCCGCAGGTAGAACACATAGTATTGTTTTTTTAGGTTAACTCACTGTTAAAGCTTTAACCCTGAGTTCGCGGCCGCTCAGGATTTCGTTGAAAGGCTGGCCGCATTTCGGACAATCGTCGTACAGGGTCGTGGAATTAAAAACGTGGCCGCAATCGGCACATCGGGCTTTGGCCTGGGTCCTTTGAATTTTCCGCTCTGCATTTTCCATCACGGTATCTTTTACCGAAATCTCCCAGGCAAAGTCAAAAGCCTCCATTTCCACGCCCGAAAGGGTGCCGATCTCCAGTTCAATGGAATCCACTTTTTCGGCCTTTGCCTTTTTTATTTCTTTATCAGCAATCTCAAGAATGCTCATTACAATGGAAAGCTCGTGCATTTTAAAGCAATTTACGCAGGCGTTTTTAAGACCTGTTCACGTCAAAAGTAAAAATTATTTTATTTCGGAGGAACTCTTATCCGTTTTCTTCGAAATCCATACGCATATACTGGATGCGTTCAAAATTCGAATCCACCGTCTGCTGATTTAAGGATTCCCCCCGGAAATCATCGAGTTCAGCGTAATGGTGCTCTTCCATCCATTTTTCCAGGCCTTCCAGAATCTTGGCGATTTGTAGAATTCCGTTCAGATAAAGCGTGCTGCACAGCTGCACGGCACTGGCTCCGGCCAGGATCTGCTTGATCACACCGGTATGGTAATGCACGCCTGTAGACGCCGCGATGTCGCACGGCAGGTTGTGGCCTTTCAGGAGGGCGATCCAGCGCAGAGGGAGACTCATCTCTTCCGGGGAAGAATAAGGGTCGTGGGCAATGACTTTCAGGTTATCAATGTCGATGTCGGGGTGGAAATAGCGGTTAAAAAGGACGAGACCGTCGGCACCGGCATCCACGATCCGGTTCACGATGCCGCAGATGTTGGTAAAGAAAGGCCCCAGTTTCACCGAAACCGGGATCTTTACTTCCTTTTTTACGGCTTTGACAATCTCCACGTAAGTGTCTTCCACTTCGACAGAAGTCATGGCTTTATGAAACGGAAACAGGGAAATGTTCAACTCCAACGCATCAGCCCCGGCCGATTCAATATGCCTGGCAAAGCGGGGCCAGCCTTCGGCGCTGACACAATGAATGCTGGAGATGATCGGAACCTCGTGGGTTGATTTTAAGCTTTCAATAAACCGCAGATAATAATCCAGGCCTGCTTCTTTCGAGAGGTTTAAAACACTATCTCTGGCCTCCGGAAACCAATAATAGGCCTCACTTTCTCTTCCGATTTTCAGATCGGATTCAGCCCGGCGCGTGATCTGTTCCTCAAAAATTGACTTCAACACGATGGCTCCGGCACCGAAGCTGATGCATTGTTGTATGGTCTTAAGCTCTCCCGTGACCCTGGAGCTTCCGATGATCAGCGGATTCTTCAGCTTTAATCCCATATAACTTGTTGATAAATCCATGGCTTATTGATTTTGTGTGATTGGTAATAGAGTCTCTATCTTCTTTTTCAGAAAATGCAGTGAAAGCTGCAGGTTCCGGCGGGCTTTATCGCTAATGCCTTCCTTCAGGTCCCATGCGTAACCTTTGATATGCAGCAAAAAACAATTAGGTTCACGATGGAACAAATCCTTGCACAGATACACGATATAAGCCGGTGACATGGCGTGCATGGTAAACTCGATGGTGGCTTTGGAAGGGGATACCGGGGTAAAAGTGAAACTTTCGATGCTTTCCTGAGAGGCATCGGCAAAGATTACCATTTGATAATGTGCGATCTTCTCGGCATCTTCGATGTTCAATTGATAATTGGTGTCAACCTCTACTTTTCCGGGGAAATGTTCTTCTGCCCAGGTATGGATTTCTTCTGCCAATGCAATGCCCAGCCCATCGTCCTGACGGCCGGGATTTCCATACCCGTAAAGCAGCAGTTTATACACTTTTAGTCCTTTATTTTATAATCTAAAATTTGTTTGTCAGGGCCTACCAAAGTCAGTTCCAGAGGCATTTGCCCCAAAGCGTGGGTGGCGCAACTCAGACAGGGGTCATATGCCCTGATGGCCACTTCCACCGCATTCATCATGGGTTCCGTAATGTGCTGCTGACCACCCATGATCTCTTTAGCAGTAAAGTTTACTGCCTGGTTCATGGGCTCGTTGTTGTGCGTCGTGGATACGATTAGGTTGGCCATGGTGATCAGGTCGTTTTCATCAATTTTGTAGTGATGAAACAGCGTTCCCCGGGGTGCTTCAATCACACCAACGCCTTCATAATGTTTTTCACCTTTCACTACCAGATCATCACTTTGCAGATCCGGATCATGCAACAGATCACGGATCACCTCGGCAGCATGCAGAATCTCGATGAGGCGGGCCCAGTGATAATGCAGTGTCATGTTGTTGGGCTTTCCGTTGGTGTAAGCTTTAAAGGCTTCAAATTCTTTCTGAGCCAGCGGAGTGGGGATAAAATCGCAGGTATTTAGCCTTGCCAGCGGTCCTACGCGGTACCAACCGTTTTCTCTTCCCAGATGTTTCAGATATGGGAATTTCATATAACTCCACGTACGGACTTCCTCTTCGATATATTTGTCATATTCATGATAATCGACGTCATTGAGGATCCTGTTTCCTTCTGCATCTACGGCACGTAATACGCCATGATAGATATCCAGTGCCCCGTCCTTCCTAACCAGACTCAAGTGGTTAGACGGAAATACGGCAAAGCCATCTACCTGCGGACGATTGGTTTTATGATAATTTTTAAAAAATTCAAGTGCAGATTGTGCCCATTCCACCATTTTATCGGCATTCATCGGATCGGGGCCTTTCAGCAGTTCATCACGTTCAGCGATGCTCAGATTCTTGTTGATACCGCCGGGAATAGCGCCCGTACCGTGAATTTTCTTTCCGGCTGTCAGCCGGATGATTTCCTGTCCGAATTTACGCATCATCACGCCCTGGACGGCCAAATCCTTGTTGGCACGTGCCACTCCGATAATATTCCGTTGCAACGGATCGCCATCAATCCCGAATAAAAAGTCTGGAGAACTTAAATGGAAGAAGTGCAGCACATGCGACTGAAAGAACTGTCCGTAATGCATCAATCGACGCATCTTTTCACCGACAGGCGTCAATCCGTCGCCGTTTCCGGCACCGGCGATGACATCCAGTGCTTTGGCTGCTGCCAGATGATGGCTCACGGGGCAGATACCGCAAAGCCGCTGTACCAGCACCGGGGCTTCCCAGTAAGGCCTTCCCTGAACAAAGCGCTCAAAACCGCGAAATTCTACAATATGCAAACGCGATTGGGTGACATTGTTCTGATCATCCATGAAAATGGTTACTTTTCCATGACCCTCAACACGGGTAACAGGTTCTATGGTTATTTTCTTCGACATCTTTCTTGGTTTAATCAAATTTTATGACTTCGTAAGGCAATTCCATTTCATTTCCGGTAATCAGCGCGTACAGTGCGTTCCAGATTAGATCGGCACGCGGCGGGCATCCCGGAAGGAAATAATCCATTTTTACGATTTCGTGACAGGGATAAACCTTGTCCAGGATCATGGGCAGCTCTTCGTGCCCCGGGACAATGTGTTCCTTATTCTCCTGAACCGTAGGCCCGTCCAGATAAGCTTCACGCAGGCATTCTTCAATAGGGATTCCGTTGCGTAAAGCCGGCAAACCACCCATGATGGCACATTCACCTAGAGAAACCAGAATGGAGCAGTTTTCACGAAAATATTTCAGCGTTTCGATGTTTTCGCTGTTGCAGCATCCGCCTTCAATGATGCCGATGTCGATGGGCTGTGTGAATTTTTTGATATCATCGATCGGTGACTTGTCAAATTCAACCAGCTCGATCAGGTCCAGAATTCGTTCATCAATATCCAGAATCGACATGTGGCATCCAAAACATCCTGCCAGGGAAGTTGTTGCAATTATCTTTTTATTCATGGTTTTCTTTTGAGGTTATCCGTTTATTTTGCTACCAATGGGCTCTGTTTCGTATTTCCTGTCTTTAATGGGCACCTTAAAACCGGTTTCCCGGTACAAGATAGAACCGACAGGACAGTTTTCCATGGCCTTGATGGCGATTTCGTCAGGCATCTCTTTTCCCATTTCCTCATCCAGCACCACTTCGAGCTTCTGTCCGCGGTTTTTGAAAGCGAAGTAACGCCTACCTTGTTCGTCAAAAATGGTCTTGATGCACCTTTTGCAGGCGATGCAACGATTTTGTTCCTTGATAATCTTTTTGTTACTGGCGTCCACTTGCTTTTTCGGGAACCAGTAAGGAAAGCGCGGCACCATCATCTGATAACGATAGGCCAGGGCCTGAAGTTCGCAGTTTCCGCTTTTTTCGCATGCCGGGCAGAAGTGGTTGCCACTCACAAACAATAACTCAATGATGCTTTTCCTGATGTCGTTGAGTTCGGGTGTGTCGTTCTCGATCTCCATCCCGTCGACCACCGGCGTGGTGCAGGAAGTCATCATGCGGTTGTTGATTTTTATGGTGCAAATTCTGCAGTTGGCCTTGCGTTCAGCGCCTTCAAAAAAGCAAAGGGTAGGGATGAAGATGTCGTTTTCCCGGGCCACTTCCACAATGGTCTTTCCCTTTTCGGTGATGATCTCACGGCCGTCGATGATTATTTTAATTTGATTACTCATTTTTGGTGCTTTACAGGATTAAAAATGGTGAAACACGGGTTTTCTGTGAACAAAATCCATATACGATTCTACTGATTGATCCAGATCAAAACCGTTATCGAATTCCTTCAGACTTTGCACGTGTCTTTCATACAGATGTCTGAAGTTGAAAATGCTTGAAAGGATGGGGTTTCCGGCCGTTTGCCCCAGGCCACATCGGCTGGCTTTCAATGTCTTTCCCCAGCTCAGCAGGTCGTCGATGTCTTTTTTGACACCATGACCGGCCAGAATCTTCTCCAATTTCATTTTCATCAGCAGCGGCAAATTGCGGCAGGTAGAGCAGCTTCCGCAGGATTCTTCAATGAAGAAATTCATGAAATTGAGGACTACGTCACCCAGTAAGTCGCGTTGATTATTGAAGATGATAATGGAACCTCCCGTGGGGAGGTCGGAATAGCTGAGGCGGCGATCGAAGAACCGTTCTGCCACCATCATACCCGAAGGCTTGTACCATCTCATCAACGTGGTTTTGTCCAGGTTGTCAAAATCTTTCATCCCAATGAGCATGCCCGAAGGACCACCGACCTGGATGGCCTGAACATCTTCGGCGCCGCACATCTCCAGCACTTCTTTGATGCTGATTCCCCATTCTACTTCATAAATACCGGGTAATTTGCAGTCGCCTGAAATACTCAGCAATTTGGTGCCTAATGAGTCTTTAGTTCCGAAGTGTGCATACCAGTGGGCGCCGTGATGCATAATTTTAACGGCGGTGGCCAGCGTTTCCACGTTGTTAATGATGGTTGGGTATCCGAGATAACCTTTTTCAACCGGGAAAGGCGGTTTGTCGCGAGGCTCGCCGCGCTTTCCTTCGAGGGATTCGATGAGTGCGGATTCTTCGCCACAGACGTATGCCCCGGCGCCCAACTGTATGCGGATGGAGAAATTAAAGTCTTTAATGCCCGCAATATTCTTGCCAAGCAGCGAGGCATCCTGCATTTCTTTCAGTTTCCTGTTCAGAAAATTCAACAGGTATTTGTATTCATACCTCAGATATAACAAACCGATGTCAGATCCCGTTGCGTAGGCGGCAATTACCATGCCTTCAAACACCATTTCAGGATACTGGGTCAGCAGCACACGGTCTTTGAAAGTTCCGGGTTCTCCTTCGTCAGCGTTGCAGATGATCACACGATGTGCGCCATCGGTACGGGATCCGAACCGCCATTTCAGCCCGGTGGGGAATCCGGCACCGCCTCTTCCGCGAAGGTTGGAATCTTCCACCACCTTAATGACCTGTTCCGGCGAATAATCTTTGATCTTGTTTTTTAAAAAAGTATAGGGTTCGTAATCATTTTTTAAGATGATGGATTTTCTTCTGATGTTGTTAAATACCATGGACCTGACATCCGGGTCGGCATTATTGCCGTCTCCATAGTTTTCATACATCAGTTCATCCACAGGCTTTCCTTCCCGCATATCCATTACAAGCTGCCGGACGCGGTAGGGGGTGAGTTGCGTAAAAACTCTGTTGTTGATGATGGCTGCCGGCTCCTGGTCGTTCATGCCAATGCACGAGGTGCTGAACAATCCGAATTGCTTGTCCTCAGAAACGATTCCCATCGGGATGGCACAAGCTTCCTCAAATGCCCTTTTCACTTCCTTTCTTCCCTTCATATTGGCCGTGATGCTGTCGTTGAGATAAATGTTATACTTACCCAGCGGTTGGTCTGAGAAGAAATGATAAAACGA
This sequence comes from uncultured Lentimicrobiaceae bacterium, assembly GCA_964456625.1. Taxonomy (GTDB): domain Bacteria; phylum Bacteroidota; class Bacteroidia; order Bacteroidales; family F082; genus Sulfidibacterium. The sequence goes on from CAYWBO010000001.1 coordinate 68,250, forward strand.
AAGCGTTTCCCTGATTTCCGCCCCGGAGATACCTAACGTTTCTGAAAGCTGACTAATATCTTCATCTTTCACAACGTTTTGCTTTTCTTGAATCTCAAGTAAAATGTCCATCAAACGACTCCTGTCATTGTTAAATTCTTTCAGGATCGCTGATATTTGATTATTTTCGGGCATTGGTTTGTTATTTTAAATTTTATTCTACTTTTGCATTGTTAAATTTTTCACAGCAAAAATAGAACAATTTCTTGTTAAACAATTAACAAATTAGAAATTTAGAGAAGATATAAATTGGGGAGTAACTTTCATGGCAAAAGCATCTTATGAAATCAGGGTTTGCGGTTTAGTCCAGGGAGTAGGGTTCAGGCCTTTCATTTATAAGCTGGCAAAGGCAAGTAATATTCTGGGAACGGTAGAAAACAACAATGAAGGCGTTTTGATAGTTGCTGAAGGTGAAGAATTTATAATTAAAAATTTCATTAAGTCCATACGTTCTGAAGCCCCTGTCGCAGCAACTATCTCAACTATTTCTCTTTTAAAAAGGAAGATGAATGGCTTTACGGATTTTCAGATCATCAAAAGTCGTTCATATTCTGACGATGTCACGGAAGTGAGTCCTGATATCGCTGTCTGTGATGACTGTCTCAGGGACATGAAAGCACAACCTCACAGAATCAACTATCCTTTCATCAATTGTACCAATTGCGGCCCCCGTTTTACCATCATCAGGGATCTGCCTTATGACAGGCCCAAAACTACCATGGCCCCCTTCGAAATGTGTCCGCAATGCGAAAAGGAATACACGGATGTCCTGGATCGGCGGTTTCATGCACAGCCTGTAGCCTGTAATACCTGCGGACCGCATTACACGTTACACGTCGATGGGGAGGATATTACCGATATTCAGCAAATCCTTCAGGTCGCAGCCCGGATGATTGCTGACGGAAAAATCCTGGCCATCAAAGGCCTGGGTGGCTTTCATCTTGCCTGTGATGCAAGGAATGAAGATACAGTGAAGTTGCTGAGACAAAGGAAAAACAGAGAAGGAAAACCGTTCGCCGTGATGTTTGGCGATAAAGAAACGCTTCAGAAATATCTTGAGTTGGATGCCGATGAAGAAAAGCAACTTACCGGATGGAGACGTCCGATTATGCTGTTGAAGATCAAAAAGCCCCTGGCACCTTCCATCAGCATTGGATTGAATACCGTCGGAGCCATGTTACCCTACATGCCATTTCACTATCTGCTCTTTGAACACTTAACCGTACCTGCATTGGTAATGACAAGCGGCAACCTTTCGGACGAGCCTATTTTGATAGACAACGTAAGAGCACTGAAAGACTTTAAACCCATCACAGACGCTATCATCACTTACAACCGGGATATTCACAACCGTACCGACGACTCGGTTTGTATGGTTGTAAATAAAAAAGAAAGAGTCATACGCAGGTCACGGTCCTTTGTGCCTTCGCCCGTGGTTATGGATCTGAATACGGAAGGGGTCTTTGCTGCCGGGGCAGAGCTCGTGAATTGCTTTGCCATCGGAAAAGGAAAACAGGCCATTTTAAGTCAGCATATCGGGGATTTGAAAAACCTGGAAACCCTGGAATTTTATACGGAATCGGCAGCGCGTTTTGGCCATTTGTTCCGTTTCAAACCGGAAAGTGTCGTTGCCGATCTGCATCCTGATTATTTGTCGTCAAGATATGCAGAAGAAATGGGCCTTCCTTTAGTAAAAGTCCAGCACCATCACGCGCATATTGCATCCTGTATGGCAGAGCACCATCTGGATGAAAAAGTGATCGGCATCAGCCTTGACGGAACAGGCTTGGGTACGGACGGTAAGATATGGGGAGGGGAGTTCCTGGTTTGTGATTTGGCGGATTTTGAACGTGTGACCCACTTCGAATATATGCCCATGCCGGGAGGCGATCTGGTGACTAAAGAACCCTGGCGGATGTCGGTTTCTTACTTATACAGCTATTTCGGAGAAAACTATGTGAGAAAATATTTCAACAAGTTTTTCCCTGGTGTTAAAAGCAAATCTTTTGAAGCCGTTCTTTTTATGATGAAAAAGCGTTTGAATTGCCCCGAAACCAGCAGTGCCGGCCGTTTGTTTGATGCCGTTTCGGCATTGACCGGCGTTTGCCCAGTGGCTTCTTATCATGCAGAACCGCCCATGCGCTTGGAATCGGTAGCAAATCCCGGTTGTGATGAAGTTTATCCTTTTGCTTTCCAAAAGGATATCATCTCATTTAAACCCACTTTCCGGGGAATCATCACAGATCTTTCAAACGGAATGGATACCGGTCTGATCTCGGCAAAATTTCACAACACAATCATCAACGTTATGATGAAAGTGGTTTCAGAGATCAATACAAAAACAGGGTTGAAAAAGGTAGCACTTTCAGGCGGCACCTTTCAGAATAAAATATTGCTGGAGCACGCAGAAAATCATCTGCAAGAAGCAGGTTATGAAGCTTATTCCCATGTGCTGGTGCCTTCGAACGACGGCGGTATCGCTCTGGGACAACTGGCGATTGCAGCTAAAAAAAGAAGTATTGATAAAGCTGAAATAAAGTAGTTTAAAGTGTATAAATTAAATTTTAATACAGATTGAAATGTGTTTGAGTATTCCTGCAAAAATTGAAAAGATTGAAGGCGATGTGGCAATTTGCTCAGTGGGCGAGTCCTCCTACAAAGCAAGTTTGCAATTGTTATCCGGAGAAGAATTAAGCCCGGGGGACTTCGTGCTGATCCATACAGGGTTTGCTATTCAAAAGCTTGACATTGAAGAAGCTAAGGTCTCTTTGAGCGCTTTTGATGAGTTTAAAAAACTAAATGTAGTCATGGATGATGAAGAGAAGGAAAACAACACACACCTAGTTTAGAAAAGTTCTGACCATCATTATTCAAATAATATTTATAGATTTGAAGTTGCAGTCCGGCTGAAACAACAGTTCGACCGGTCGTATTTTGTAAAAACAAATGCAACATTTTCCCTAAAAAAAGGATTTAAGTTTTTAGCATGAAATACATAGACGAATACAGAGATAAAGATATTGTTCAGGGACTGGCAAAAGAAATTGAAGCGATTTCCACAAAACACATTAAATTGATGGAGGTCTGCGGAGGGCATACCATGTCGATCCAAAAATTCGGAATTCCCGGATTGCTGCCTGAAACCGTTGAACTGATTTCGGGTCCCGGTTGTCCTGTGTGTGTTACCAGTAGAAGTTACATTGATAAAGCTGTGGCTTACAGTCGCCGCGACGATGTGATCATCACGACTTACGGTGATTTGATCAGGGTTCCGGGTTCCACGTCGACACTGGAAAAAGAAAGAGCCAACGGAGCCAACATTCAAGTGGTATACTCAATTATGGATGCGTTGGTGATCGCAAAGAAAAACCGGAAAAAGAAAGTCGTTTTTCTGGGTATCGGGTTTGAAACCACAGCCCCCAGTTCTGCAGCGGGAATCCTGCAAGCTAAGGTGGCGGGGGTGTTCAACTTTTCTGTTTTCAGTGCGCACAAAGTGATGCCACCGGCCATGGCCGCGCTAATCGATGAAGGTGTTAAAATAAACGGGTACATTGGTCCCGGCCATGTGAGTACCATCACCGGAAAGGGCATTTATGAAGACATTCCTAAAAAATACAGACTAGGCGTTGTCATCAGCGGCTTTGAACCTGTTGACCTGATGCAGAGCATCCTGATGCTCGTAAAACAAATAGAAAACAACGATCCGAAAGTCGAAATTCAATACACCCGTGCGGTAAGACCGGAAGGGAATGTGAGGGCCCAGCAGATGCTTGATGAAGTTTTTGAACCTGGTGATGACTGGTGGCGTGGATTGGGGGTACTAAAAAACAGCGGTCTTAAGATCCGGGGAGAATATGAAACACACGACGCTGAAAAAGCAGTAGGAGAAGTGGAGGTGGAGCCTCTGATCGAACCCAAGGGATGTATTTGTGGATTGGTTTTAAAGGGGTTAAAAAAACCAAAAGATTGCGGCTTGTTTGCAAAGGCTTGTACACCATTGAGTCCGGTGGGATCGTGTATGGTATCCAGTGAGGGAGCCTGCCAGGCCTATTATCTGTACAATCGGAGTTAAGTTGCAGAAAAAAATATTCTGACCTAGTAAACTGGATAACAAACAATTATAAATAAATATATATTTATCTTTCAAAAGGACTCAATAATTCCTATTTTTGAGAGGACTATAAAAAGAGTGGTGGTTTTGAAAGGAACATTAATAACAAGGCATTTAGAGGAATTTCGAGAGGATTTCTGATCTATAGGAACTTCTCGGGAAGGTACCCTGCCTTAAGTAACTAAAATCCAGTTGCATGAAAAAGCCTTTAAAAATACTCCTGATTGAAGATAGCCCAACAGACGCCATTCTGCTAAAAGAAGTGCTGAATGAACATTTCCCGGGTTTTTCGTTAAAAACGATTACAACAGAAAACGAACTGATTGAAGAAATTCACAAGGACTACCACCTCATTATTTCTGACTTCTTTTTACCCACTTTCAACGGCATGAAGGCCCTGGAAGTCAGGAATCATGAAAACCCCGCATTGCCTTTAATCATCTGTACCAGTTCCATGGATGAAAATACTGCTGTGGAATGCATGAAAGCCGGCGCTAACGATTATGTTCTGAAAGCCGACATCAAAAGAATGGGAAGAGTAATTAACCATGTGCTGGAAAACAAACAGATTGAAAATGAAAAGAAAAAGATCGAACAGGTCCAGTCGGTACTTTTTGAAATAGCAGAAGCTACCCTTTTTTCCAATGACTTAAAAAAATCTCTGGGGCAGGTTCATACTTCCATTGGAAAGTTAATGAATGTAAGCAACTTTTATGTGGCGCTTTACCGTAAGGAAACCGACACTTTTGATTTTCCATACTTCAAAGATGCTCACGATAAACCAAAGCGTTTTACCAATCTCGACAGGGGACGTGGCGTTACCGGATATGTCTGGCGCTCCGGAAAGCCGCTCTTTGCCACTGAAGAGGTGCAACAGGAATTGGTAAAGAAAGGTGAAATTGATATTATCGGACACCCTGCACCAATCTGGATCGGCGTTCCTTTAAAAACTGAAAACGGCGTGATCGGTGTGATGGCCGTGCAGAATTATGAAGATGCCGGCGCACTGAAAAAAGAGGATTTGCAGTTACTGAGTCATATTTCAACCCAGCTAGCCAACGCCATCGAAAGAAAGGAGCTTTCCGATCGGCTCAAAGAAAATGAAGAAAAATTCAGAAAGGCATTTGAGACTACTCCCGATGCGCTCTCCATCGTAGACAATGAAACCGGCAATTTCATCGAAGT
>CAYWBO010000001.1:73684-109791 GCA_964456625.1 uncultured Lentimicrobiaceae bacterium
CGGCGCTGGAATTTTTTAATCTCAACGAAGAGCATTGTATCGGCATGTCTGATATAGAACTTGCAGGACAAAACGAAAAATTGAATCATGTCTTCATGGAATGTGCCAGATCGGATAATGAAACCTGGAAAAAAGGGGAGCTGACACGCGTGAATGAGTTTGTTCACCTGCCGGATGGAAACATTAAGGTTTTTGATATCATCAAAGTTCCTTTATTCGATGAAAAAGGTTTCCGAAAAAGCATTCTCGTTTACGGTCGCGATATCACCCATCAAAAAGAAATGGAAAGCTCGTTGATAGACAGGGAGAAGAACTACAGAATCCTGTTTGAGAACTCTCCACTTGCCATTTTTACTGCAAAACCTGACGGAACGATTCTGGAAGCCAACAACGAACTCCTCAAAGTGCTGGGCTCGCCGTCTCTGGGAGAGACAAAGAAAATCAATATCCTCGAATTTGAGCCACTCATAGAAAACGGATATAGTAAAAAATTCCTAAAATCAGCCAAGACCGGTGAAATTGTAAAAGTCGAACTCGAGTATACTTCAAAGTGGGGAGTCACCAAATGGCTTTCAAGCCAGATCGTACCTCTGAGAAATGAAGATGGGAAGATCGGGAAAATATATACCGTTATCGAGGATATCACCGAACAGAAAAATGCTGAGATGGACCTAATCCAGGCAAAAGAGAAAGCGGAAGAAAGTGATCATCTGAAGTCGGAATTTCTCGCTAATCTGTCTCATGAAATCCGGACGCCGATGAACGGGATTATCGGCTTTTCAAGTCTGCTGGAGGAAGGAAAATTAAGTACGACCGCCAACAAGAATTATATCAAGATCATTATCAACAGTGCACAGCAACTCTTGCGAATTATTGATGATATTCTGGAGATATCCAAACTCGAAACACATCAGGTTAAATTACGGCCGAAGACAGTGGACATTAATGACTTACTGCAGGGTGTTTTTGCTGTTTTTGATATGAAAGCCAAGGAGAAAAAACTTTCCCTTTATCTCGATAAGCCGCTTGACGGTGAAGATTCAGAAGTAATTGTAGATGATATTAAGCTGCATAAGATCTTCGACAATCTTCTTGAGAATGCATTGAAATTTACCCACGAAGGATTTATCAAAATAGGTTATGCTCTCAAGGGAAAGAACCTGGAGTTTTATGTGAAAGATACAGGGATCGGTATCAGTCCCTCAAACCAGGAGCTGATCTTTGAAAGATTCTCGCAGGAAGAGAAGGAACTCTCACGTAAAGTAGGGGGACTGGGACTGGGACTTTCCATTGCAAAGGCCAATGCCGAACTGCTGGGCGGCACCATCCGCGTGGAATCAGATAAAGGGAAAGGTGCTACTTTCTTTGTCAGTATTCCTTATGAGCCGGCGCATCCGGAAAAAATAATCGAACATAAAAAGAAAAAAAACGGTGCAAGCACAAAAACGGTCCTGGTGGTTGAAGATGAAGAAATCAACTATCAATACATTGAATTTCTATTAAAACACATGGAAAAGCCCAAATTCCAGATCATACATGCCATTGACGGGATACAGGCAGTTGATTTTTGCCGTTCCAACCAGGAGATTGATATGATTCTGATGGATGTGAAGATTCCAGGGATCAATGGTCTGGATGCCACCCGGCAGATCAAAAGAATGAATCAGAAACTCCCGGTCATCGCACAAACGGCCTATGCAACACCGGATGACAGGACAAAAGCCATAGAAGCAGGATGCGATGATTTTATCAGCAAACCGTTCGAGAAAAATGAGTTTTACGAACTCTTAAAAAAATATGTTTAAGTAAACCGGTTTCGCTGTTTGAATTTAAATCAAATGCACAGCCAAGCGGAAAAAAGCAAAAAATAAAAAGAAGGTTGATGAGTAAAGAAAAGGTCCTCTTAGGTCATGGAAGCGGCGGGCGTATGAGTCATGATTTGATTGATGGTTTGTTTGCCCGCTATTTTGATAATGAAATTTTAAGACAACAGTCTGATTCGGCAGTCCTGGAGCCAGGATCAAGACATCTTGCATTTACTACCGATTCTTTCGTGGTGGATCCGATTTTTTTTCCTGGCGGGAATATCGGAAAACTTGCCATTGCAGGCACGGTGAACGACCTGGCTGTTTCGGGTGCCGTGCCGAAATATATAAGTGCAGGTTTTGTCATTGAAGAAGGTTTTCCTATGGAAGACCTCGAAGCCATTGTCAGTACCATGGCAGAGGAAGCTTCAAAAGCAGGCGTCAAGATCGTCACAGGAGATACCAAAGTCGTTGACAAAGGAAAATGCGATAAAGTTTTTATCAATACCAGCGGCATAGGGTTACTCCATGAGAATTTTGTTCCCATCGGCTCCGGAGCCAATATCAGGCCTGGCGATAAGCTCATTATCAACGGTGAGGTGGGAGCCCACGGAATGGCCATCATGGCTGCGCGCAACGAACTGAACATTTCAGCAACGATCCAGTCGGATTGTGCCTGTCTGAATGGGTTGATCCGTAACGTGCTGGATGCCGGAATCAAGGTTAAATTCATGCGTGATGCCACTCGGGGAGGACTGGGCACGGTGGCCGCAGAACTGGTTAGAGGAAAAGAAATCGGACTTCAGATTGATGAAGATCAGTTATTTATTGGAGAAGGGGTTCGCGGCATGTGTGAATTACTCGGTTTCGACCCCCTTTATGTTGCCAACGAAGGCAAAATCCTGATGGTCGTCGATGGTGGCGACGCAGAAAAGGCTCTGTCCATAATGCATGAACACCCTCTGGGCAAAGAGGCTTCTATCATTGGAGAAATAAACGATTCCCATAAAGGGAAAGCCTGGCTGAATACAGTCGTGGGAGGGAAAAGGATTATCGAGATGCTCTCAGGACAACAACTGCCCAGGATCTGTTAATCACCATATTGCTCATAGAATTTGTGAAGCTCTATCGAGAGATCCTCAAAAGCGATATAGTGATTCGGGCATCCGTTTCTGGAACAGAGACTAACGCGTCCACCGGTATTCATCATGAGGGAAACCATGGGCGCATCGCATAACTTACATTCTTCTTTTACAAGCAATTCCTTATTGCAATGAGGGCAGGTAAACTCAACAATTTCACCCTTCTTGATATCGACATCCGAAATGTTTTCGTAACATTCATATACGGCACAAAGATGAATGGTTCCCCGCTCAAATTCCGTCAGGATATTCAGCTTGATACTGGGATGTCCCTGGATCAGGACGTCCTCATCAAGAAGTGATTTCATGCAATAAGGGCATTTCACCGCTAATGAAATCTGTTTTTTCATATGGTTTGTCTTTTAGGTTTTGAGCTACTAAGATACAAAATTTAAAACCCGAAAGAAAGCCCCATTGCTAATTAGAGTCATTTTAAGTTGAATGAGTTTTCATGCAATGTTCCACAACAGGAAGATACAATTATCCGGAAAAAAACCGATGAAGTTAATTGTGAAATCTCCATGAAACGCCAAAAAACACACCGGGCGCCACATCGGGATAGTGCGGTGAACTGTAATAGTTATAGATGCCTGTCAGTCCTCGTAAATTGGTCTCTTTGAAAAATAAGCGGAAGGTCTTCACCTTTAAAGTGGCATAAGCGCTTACCATCAGATAGTCACCAACAGCAGTTTGATTTTGCACATAAAAAGTTCTCAACTCCGGCATATAGGCATCAGCATAATACTTTGTGAAGTATGAGAACTGAAGTCCCGTTTGCAATTTTCCATGATGGGTGAAGATCCAGCCCTTGAAATAGAGGTCCAGCATGCTTGTGAATGCCGGCAGATGGATAATATTGCCCATAGTAGTCGCTTGATACACTCCCCGGAAATTAATGCCAAAACTTCTGATCGGGATGGTTCCGTCACCGAAAATCTGCAAAACCGTTCCTGTTTGTAGATTTTGTACCGGAGCCACGGAATCATTAAAATAAGTGTAATTATTCAGTGTCTGGATGCGTGCCCCCACATTTACAGTTTTATAAAGGTATTCGCCTTCAAGAATTAAGAAACGTTCCTTTTTCAGTGACTGGCTCCAGTTAAACCGATTGGAATGATAATGAGAAAAATACCAAGCCGGCATCCGGTTCATGATCTTCAGACTTAACCGCAGTTTACCGATATTTTTTGTTTCGGAACCCAGATATTGCATTAACCCCCCGGTCAGTTCAAAATCACCGCTGTTGTATCCTCCAAAAGTAATCTGTCCATGCGCATTCAGATAACTGCGCTTGAAAAGCCATAATGAAACGTTCCCAAAAGTTGTGGTTTCATTGTAACTGACAATCTCGGGCAGATAATCAGGTTTTAGCTTGGTATCACCCACATAAATTACGGAAGGTAATATTGCATATGACGACAAGGTCATTTGTTTCTGCTCAATCTGATCGAAATGAATGCCAAACGAAAGACGAAAAACCTGGCTTAACTTACTTTCATTATAACCTACACTTGACCATTTAAAAGTATTTCTATAATCTACTTGATAAATCGAATCGTAAGAGCCCGAAGTGAAATTGTAAACAGAAGGAAAAGACTCATAAAATAAGCTATCTGCTACACCATCTGTGTAAACTAAATAATTCTTTTGATACTGAAAGGCGTAGGAAATACTTCCTGCATCAAACATCCTTCTGGTTTTTTTTGTCTTATTAGTATCAGGCGGAGACAAATTGAAATACTGTTCTATATAAAATCCGTTGGTTTTTATTCTGTTTTCCGCATTAGACAACCAAACCGGGATCACGGAAGGATCGGTTTCCTGGTGTAACTGAAAAACACTGTCGTAACGTAAACCTCCGTTTTCCTGAAATTTATCCTGATTATACAAGTAATTGGCAATAACGCCGTATCTGTGATTCTTTGTATAATACTGTCCGGTCAGGTATAAGTTGTTATCCTTTGAAAAACTTCGGCTGTAAGCACCCGGAGAACTGACGATATACAAACGCATCCCCAAAGTAAGGCCTCGAGCCACCATGCGGTTAAAAGCCACCCCCAGGTTTTGTTGTCGCTTGGGCCCCATAACGTAATGCAGCCCGGTATAAGGTTGTAGGAGTTTATAATACTCAACCTCATTATTCGAATACAAAATAGATTCCAGCGATTGCGGCATAAAAATATAGCCCGCAGTCAAATCAGGAGAAAAGACCCGGTTGTAAGCAGGAAGACCAATATTATCAAGCGTTCCATACATCTTATTCCCGTTTACGATCGGATCATATTGATGAAAATAGGTAACGCTGGTATCGATGGAATGCAGGCTGTTTATCTTCAAGCTGTCAATGGTTGCATGGAAATAATATACCGCAATGCTGTCCTTTTTTGCCTGGGTGGAATCCACTTTTACGGTTTTTTCCTGTCCCATAACAGGATACGAAATCCAAAATAGCAGCAAAATAATGCCGGTCCTGAAAAATTTATGGGAAAACTGCGCCAAAATTTTCAATTAGTTTACAGAGGCCAAATTTAGAGAATTAAACTGAATGGCACCCGATTTCCGGTCAAAGAAAAATAAGAAAAACCATCGGGCATCAGTGGAGATCCAGACCGTTCATCATGTAAAGTGAATGTTCCAGTGTAGGCATGATCTCATCCAGATATTCATTGACAGCTTTTACACTCCCAGGAAGGGTGTAAATAAGTGTCTGGCTTAGTGTTCCGGCAACAGCACGACTGATGAGGGCATTGGGTTTCTTCATGCCGTACTTCACCCGGATAAGCTCCATAATTCCCGTTATTTCCTTGTCGAGCATGGGTTTGACCACGTCCGGGGTGATGTCTCTCGGACCGATCCCGGTGCCACCCGTGGTAAAAATAATATCTGCTTTTTGAGAAACGGCGTCCAAGACAGATTGCTTCAGAAGTTCAGCATCATCCGGAATGATCTGATTTTGAAATTCAAAATGACGGTTCTTTGAAAGCAGGAACTCCTCCGTTTTCTTTTGGATGGCAGGGCCGCTCAGGTCTTCATAAATGCCTTGGCTGGCACGGTCGCTCAAAGTGATGACATGCACTTTCAGTATTCTGGGATGATACTCGAAATTCATGCCGGCGGTCACAACACCGCCTTTCAGGACTTTTACAAAAATACCTTCTTTCGGCATCACACAATTTCCCACTTCCCTGAAGATAGCACAGTTATCACCGTGGCACTTCTTTCCAATTTGGGTAACCATCAGCTCGATACTGTCAGAGACAAATTTGTCCAGTGGCGCTGTTTTATAAAGTTCCAGGCCCCGTGTTGAAATATTTTCAGCAAACTCACCAAATCGGATCTCACGGTTGGCTTCTTTGGAGAATTTCCGAATGCTTTCCTCTCCCAAAAGGCTTACCTGCCTGTGCCAGCTTCCGGAATGCGCATCGCCGGGGATGCCGATTTCCGTCAGATTGACCTTTTCTACCGGCGTTTTGATAGTTCCTTTTTTTTCTGAGATATTTACGGATGTAACTTCAAAAGTTTTCATTATCGGTTATTAAATTTTTGTCTTTTCAATCAAATGTATTTGTTCCATCATCATCACTTTATCCACGGCTTTGCACATATCGTAAACGGTGAGTAACGCCACCTGTACGCCGGTAAGAGCCTCCATTTCAACCCCGGTCTGCCCGTTGCAGCGGGTGGTGCAGCTGACATGCACACCGTCTTCTTTCAACGTGGCTTTTACGGCTACTTTGGTAAGCGCCAACGGATGGCAAAGGGGGACCAGCTCACTGGTTTTCTTCGCGGCCTGAATGCCTGCAATTTCAGAAACCGTGAGAACATCGCCCTTTTTGATCTGATTTTCACGGATCAGTAGAACCGTTTCCGGCTGCAGCCGGATAAAGCCTTCGGCCAAAGCTGTGCGTAATTGGATGGGTTTGTTTCCCACATCCACCATGTTGGCTTTGCCTTCTTTATCAATGTGTGTCAGTTCCATAATTTTTAATTCAGTATATTTCTGTTTTTACCCACCGATCCCATAAAATTTTCCGGATCTGTTCTTTGTTCCGGCTTTGGGTTTCTCTTCCAGTGCTTTCGAAAAAGCTCCGTCAACGCCATATTCTTTTACTGCAAATGCCAGTTCGTTGAATAAGCAAGGCTTGATCTCACCATTGGCGGTCAACCGTAAGCGGTTGCAGTTTTTACAGTTTCCACCTTCGCCCCCTTCTACCTGAGAAAACTCTCCGGTTTCCAGGTTCATCTGGTGAATAAATCGTATCTGGAGTCCCTCTTTGACACAGAATTCAGCGACTTCCCGGGCATCTTGCTGATCGCTGTTTTTAAAGATCACACAGTTGATCTTGATAGGAGAGAGGGCTGCTTTTCTGGCAGCTTGAATTCCTTCAAAGACCTTCTCAATATCTCCGCCACGGGTAATCTGCGCATAACGCGAAGGAGAAAGCGTATCCAGGCTGATGTTAACACGATTCAACCCGGCGTCTTTCAATGATTGCGCATAATTTGACAGTAAAATCCCGTTGGTAGTCATCGACAGATCCTGGATACCTTCGACAGCTGCGATCTCCCGGACCAGCTCTACAATATCCTTTCTGACGAGTGGTTCGCCGCCGGTCAATCGGACTTTTGTAATTCCCTTCTTAACGCCGTCCTGCACCACAGCAATAATTTCATCATAAGACAAAATTTCCTCGCGGGGCATCAGCTCGACACCCTCTTCCGGCATGCAGTAGACACACCTCAGGTTACAACGGTCTGTAACGGAAATACGCAGATAATCTATTTTCCTGTTATATCGGTCGTACATTGACTAATGTTCCTTTCTTAATTTCGTTGACTCCCAACGCTATTTCCATCAACCCATCGGCATAAGACAAAGAGTTGATGTGGGCAGAACCGTGATACTCTATCATTTTGACATTTCCTTCCGGTGTGATCACAATGGGTTCATAAGCTTTCCGGTTGGCATTTTTTCTTTTAAAGTCTTCTTCCAGCGGAAGCTGCAAAGCAGGGGTGAAGGTCTCGTTTCCCATAATCTTCAGCAACAGCGGTTTGATCAGGGTTTCGAATTGTACAAAGGAGGAAACGGGATTTCCCGGAACACCGACAAACCATTTATTTTCATGAGTTCCGAAAATCGTTCTCTTTCCCGGCTTGACCGAAACACCGTGAAAATGAATATCAAAGCTCGACTTTTTCAATACTTCGGGGACAAAATCAAAATCCCCCACCGATACCGCGCCCGACATAATCAACACATCAGCGTTTGCTACCGCCTTTTGAAACAACGCCTCCGTATCTTCCATGGTGTCCCGGGCAATACCTAAATAAGTGATAGGCAGACCCAATTCCTTTACCTGGGCCACCAACTGATAGCCGTTGGAATTCCTGATTTGTGAAGGCTGAGGTTTTGTTTCCGGCTCAACAAGCTCGTTACCTGTTGAAACCACAGCTACAACCGGCCGTTTATAAACTTCAACTCTTGTGGCCCCGACCGATGCCAGCACAGGAATATGTTTTGCTTTTATTTGCGTACCTTTTTTCAGAACTATATCGCCGATTTTAACATCATCACCCATGGGACAAACATTGGACTTTGTTTCTTCTCTGGTGAAAATGATTCTGTTGCCCGCCATTTGTTCGACATATTCAACCATGATAACCGTATCGGCACCTTCCGGCAATGGGGCACCGGTCATAATTTTTGAACATTGGTTTTCACCTACGGTTTTTTCAGGCCAATGGCCAGCTGGTATTACTTCAATGACTTCCAGTTCATTCTTTAAATCAGTGCTGCGGCATGCATAACCGTCCATAGCCGATTTGTTAAAGGGTGGCATATCCACATCCGAAACAATATCGCTTGCCAGCACCCGATGGAGAGAATCCTCGAATTCCACAGTCTCCGTCCCCAGGATGTGTGCCTTTTCCAAAACCTGTTTTAATGCCTCTTCATAGGTGATCATGATGCCTTAATTTTTCATTTATCAGGCGCTACCTGAATCGATTAACAAATACGTATATAATAAAACGCCGCTGTTCCGGTTGGAAAGAGGCCATTCCTGGATATTTCTATCAGGTTAATTTATGGCTGACTCCTTTCCAATTCCTCCTGCCACTGCAGAATTCGGGAGGCTTAAACATTTCTGCTTAAACCCATCGGAACAGACCCCCTGGCTTTCGCTGTAGAAGCCTGTTCTCGGAGCATTTTTTTAATACGGCTCAAAATTAAAAAACATCCCGTTACCAATTTCGTTTTTAATCAGTTGTTATTTAGATTAAATTCTAAATTATCTCCTCATAAAACCTCAAAATAATCGACTGGAGCCATGGTAGCATCGGGATATATAATAAATTTGCTTGTAATAAGTTTCTTATAAAAACTTTTGATCGCATGCGAAGGCCCTGGTTATACCCGTTTCTTGGATTGGTACTTTTGTTTTGTCTGATGTCTTCAGGAGTCTTTGCCCAAACGGCGCAGCTTGAAGGTATTATCAGGACGGACAAAGGAAAGCCTTTGCAGTGGGTGAACATCAAAATCAGGGCCAGCCAGCAGGGCACCGTTACCGATTCAACAGGTTCCTATCGGATGACGGTTCCGGGAAACCGACGATTTGTACTTTCCGTCAGTTTTGTGGGATATAAAAGCGTTGATACTTCGATGCTGATCCCGGTGGGGCAAAGGAGAACCGTGAACTTCAGACTTGAGCCCCAGACCACAGAACTTCCCGGCCTGGAAATCCGGGAACAAAATATCAAACTTGAAAAGATCACAAGTCTGGATCCCCAAAATGTCCTTGTCTCACCCGCCGTTTCTACAGGTGTGGAGGGCCTGATCAAAACCTTGCCCGGTGTGACTTCCAACAACGAACTCAGTTCTCAGTATTCTGTGCGGGGAGGCAATTATGATGAAAATCTGGTTTATGTCAACGGCATCGAAATCTATCGCCCGTTTCTGGTGAACTCCGGGCAACAGGAAGGACTGAGTTTCATTAATCCCGACATGGTCTCAAAAATCAATTTTTCTGCCGGTGGATTCGGCGTACAGTACGGAGATAAAATGTCCTCCGTTTTGGACATAACTTACAAACATCCTAAGAGCTTCGGGGGAAGTGCTTATCTAAGCCTGCTGGGGGCCGGTGTTTCGGTTCAGGGAACCAATAAAAATCATCGCTTCACCTATCTCATGGGAAGCCGGTATAAAACCAATCGGTATCTGCTGGGAACCCTGGATACGAAAGGCGATTACAAACCGGATTTTGCTGATTTTCAGTCGTTGTTAAGTTATGAATTATCGGAAAAGTGGAATGTATCGTTTTTAGGTTATTATTCCAGAAATAAATACCGGGTGATCCCTGCCAGCAGGGAAACCGATTTCGGAACGGCACAACAGCCCCTTCGGTTTTCAGTGTATTTTGACGGCCAGGAAGTGGATCAGTACAATCTGGCAGAAGGGGGCCTCACACTCAACTATCATCCCAACAAAGACACAAAACTCAATTTTATTGTTTCCGGATTCAACACACAGGAATCCGAAACTTATGATCTTTTAGGCCAGTATTGGATCGGGGAGGTAAGCAACGAACAAACTACTTCTGATGAAGGACAGGCAATTCAAACGCTCGGGGTGGGGTCTTATCTGCGTCATGCAAGAGATTATTTTACAGCTAATGTAGTGAGTTTACAGCACAACGGTTCCTATTTTTATAACGGACATCATCTGCTTTGGGGCGTGCGTTATCAGCATCAGTATGTGGATGATCAGGTAAGGGAATGGGAAGTAAACGACTCTGCGGGTTACTTTCTTCCCAATCCGGTGGATCTTCCCGGGAATCCCAACCCTTCACGGCCGGATTTAAAACTTTATTATTTTGTCACAGCCCACAACATACTTTCCATCAACCGGTTTTCAGCTTACATTTCCAACCGGTGGGATTTTAGGTTCAACAACAAGAGTCAGCTGGGGCTGACAGCGGGGGCAAGGTTCTATTATTGGGATTTTGCCCGTGAATTTTTGTTCAGTCCACGGTTTAATATGGCTTATATCCCTGGTGCAAATCCAAGCTGGACCTTTCGCCTTGCATCCGGAGTGTACTACCAGCCACCGTTTTACAGAGAAATGCGTGAGATGGACGGGCAGATCAATCACAATATTAAATCACCCCGTTCGATCCATTTTATCCTGACGGGAGACCATAGACTGAATATCTGGAACCGGCCCTTTTTATTTACTGCAGAGGCATATTACAAAAAAATGGATCATTTTATCCCTTATGAGGTGGACAATCTGCAAGTTCGTTACTTTGCCAGTAAAGTTGCAAAAGCGTATGCCACCGGACTTGATTTCAGACTTTCCGGAGCTTTTGTAAATGGCATCGACAGCTGGATTTCAGTGTCGTTTCTAAAAGCTGCTGAAGATATTCAGGGGGATTATTATTACAACTATTACCAAAATGGAACTTTGTTGCCGGCCTCAAACCATCCAATGGCTACCGACAGCACCAAGATATATCCTGGCTATATCCCGTTGCCATCGGACAGCCGGGTAAATTTTAAGATTTTCTTTCAGGATTACATTCCCGGACACAAGGCTTTTAAAGTTCATCTCAGAGTGTTATACAGTACCGGACTTCCTTTTGGTCCGCCACAATCACAACCTTATCAGCAAACACTGCGTATGCCTGACTACAGAAGGGTAGATGTGGGATTTTCATGGAATCTACTGCACCACGACGGAGAAAGCGCTGCCCTGAAGAAATTTAAATCTCTCTGGGTATCCCTGGAAGTCTTCAACCTTTTCCAGGTTTACAATACCATCTCCTACAACTGGATCACCGATGTGGAAAATCAAAATTTTGCGGTACCCAATTATCTGACCACAAGAAGAGTGAATCTGAAAGTGATGATCAACTTCTAATCCCCTCGTTAAGGCTACAACGAGTTATAATAATCCAGAAGCTTGATCAGGTCCTTTTCCCTGGTAGCGTGGATTCTTTCTTTCTTCATGAACTTGTTTACCTGGGCTCTGTATTGAGGCACCGCTTTCAAGAAATCGGAATTCTTGTAGATCAGTACAGCAGGTTCCTGTCCGAAACGGACATAGAAATCTTTCTGGATAGAAGAAAATCTTGCGGGCTGGGCATCCTGGTAGGCTCCAGGTTGGGTTGCTTTCATAAAATCAACACTATAACGTATCAATCCCTCCGCATTTTTCCCTGACTTTATTAACTGAAAAAATCCGTTTGAAGTGACATTTTTATTAATGTAAGAAGCGTAAACATAGGTCGTATCATCCAGCTTGATCTTTCCGACCATTCCCGGCGAATTCAATTCCAAAATTTCATGATTCGATTTTCTGAATTCAAAATTTCCTGTAAATACATCATAACGCAGCAGGTAGGAGCCGTACAAAGTTTTATTCTTTGTGAAAATCTGCCCGCTTTTAAATTCAGAATTCAGGTAAGGAGTACCCTGGATCTGGCTGTACGGAATGGTGATACTGATTGTTCCGTTATTACGTTGCTGTATCCGCCAAAAATCATCCTTGGCAATCTGGGCACTCACCGATTGTCCGAAAAGTCCCCATGGGAACATCACAGCCAACAAAAGACCTATTATTTTTAATTTTTTCATACTACAATTTTAAAAGGGTTTCGAAATTTTAAAAATTACCACTTAGACTTACCAAATTTATACATAAAAATAACAGAACCGACCCTGAAAATTGAAAAAAAATAATCTTTTTCTTCAATTTTTTCATTTATAATGACATGAAAAACAATATTTTAAAATTTTTTTATTAAAAAATGTTATCTTTATTTAGATTTTGTACAAATAATATATATATTTGTACTGCAATTTTAAAGTATTTACGTAGGAATAGATACTAAGAAAATGCAGGTTAATTTTTTGGGTTATCCCTCGTTCTGAGGGCTTTTAGGTTAATAATTGAAGAAGTTTCGTCTCCCCGGCGAAACTTCTTTTTTTAAAAAAAGGCAGCTTTGCGCTGCCTTTTTCAAAATGTCATTAGAAAGATTTCAGGGCTGTTTCAACAATCTGAAGCGCTTTCTTTAAATCTTCCTCTTCAATTACCAGCGGAGGGGCAAAGCGAATGATATGATCATGCGTTGGTTTGGCAAGCAAGCCGAGTTCAGCCATTTTAATACATACATCCCAGGCTGTTTTGCCATTCTTCGGTGTGATGACCATCGCATTTAGCAGGCCCTTGCCTCTGACTTCAGCAACCATATCGGACCGTATGGCTTTAAGGCCATCCCGAAAAATTACGCCCATCTTTTCAGCTCTTTCCGCCAGGTCCTCTTCTTTGATCACTTCCAACGCCGCTACTGCAATACGCGCGGCCAGCGGGTTTCCGCCAAAGGTGGAACCATGTTCACCGGGTTTAATAGTTAGCATGATGTCATCATCCGCCAGCACGGCAGAAATCGGATAAGCACCTCCTGACAAGGCTTTTCCTAGTATCAGCACATCCGGGCGCACTTCTTCATGGTCACAGGCCAGCAATTTACCGGTTCTTGCAATCCCTGTCTGCACTTCATCAGCAATGAACAACACATTGTTGGCTTTACACATTTCGTAGGCCTTTTTCAGATACCCCTCATCCGGAACCATAACACCGGCTTCTCCCTGAATAGGTTCTACCAGAAAACCCGCTACATGCTGATCTTCCAGTGCTTTGGCCAGCGCATTCAGATCATTGTAGGGGATGGTAATAAAACCGGGCGTATAGGGTCCGAAATCATTTCTGGCATCCGGATCGGTAGACATGGAAATGATGGTGATCGTACGTCCGTGGAAATTGTTGGCACAGCAAACGATCTTTGCCTCATTTTCAGGAATGCCTTTTTTCACATAAGCCCATTTACGGGTCAGTTTTAGGGCGGTTTCGTCGGCTTCGGCTCCCGAATTCATGGGCAAAACCTTGTCATAACCAAAATAACCGGTAATATATTTTTCATAAACCCCCAGCGCATCGTTATAAAAAGCGCGGGAGGTCAAGGTCAGCTTTTGTGCCTGATCAGTCAGAGCTTTGATGATTTTTGGGTGACAATGTCCTTGATTTACTGCAGAATAAGCAGATAAAAAATCAAGATATTCTTTACCTTCAACATCCCAAACTTTGGCCCCAAGCCCTTTCGACAATACTACCGGAACCGGATGGTAATTATGTGCACCATATTTATCTTCCAATTCCATTGCCGCCTTCGAAGTAAGTTTTTCTGACATATTACTATTATATTAAATTTAACACTATTGATTCGTTGTAACTAATTTCTGCCCTTAGAGGATGCAATAATACAATTTTCAGCGTGAAGTTTTGGGATCGGAATATGAAATCAGTGTATTACGTATTTGTCTCCAGAGAAGAGGATTATTATTGGTATAACACAAACCTTTTCAAAGAAGATGTCGGAAGGGCAGGAGCAACCACTCAAAAAATTTCTCTACCGGCGGTCTTTTCTCCCATTCCTTATAATTAAAAGGGATGGTGGCTTCCATCGTTTTTTGGTTGTGTGCCTGTACTTCATGCACTATGGTAGGTTCAATGCCAAACAGCACCACCTCGAACATGTAGCGGAAACTCCTGTAATCGAAATTGGAGGAACCCACACCGAAAGTATGGTCGTCCACCAAAATCAGCTTGGCGTGCAGATTGTTAGGTTCATAGTACATGAATTCAATGCCTTTTTTGGAAAGTACTCCCAGATATTTGTTCCTTAAAATATCCACCAGTCGCACATCCGACTTCTTGGGGACAACCACCTTAATGGAGACCCCCCGATCAGCAGCTTCCATCAATGCTTTCCGAAGCATGAATCCGGGCAGAAAATATGGGGTTTCGATTATGATTGTGTTCTGTGATTCCTGGATGAGCTTGATGAATTTTTTATTGATCTTCTTTTTGGTGATGATGGGAACATCCCGCACAATTTCATATTCTCTATGCTTCACATACCGGGTATAGTAGGCCCGTGAAAAAATATACCGGTTGTAAATATTAAAATCCTGAATAAACAGTTTTTTGAAAACGTGGGTGATGTCGCTTTTCATACGCAAAACCGATTCGCGCCAGTTCATATTGTAATCGGTAATGTTTGAAGAGCCGATATAAGTGATTTCATCGTCTATCAGCAACAGCTTCCGGTGGTTTCTGCGGTGGCCACGGGTAAAAAAGTCAAAATTGTATTTTATTTTTTTGAAAAATCTGACTTTTCCTCCCAGCGCAATGAGCTCATCGAAAAATCCATATTTTACCGAACCTGCGCCCCAATAATCGATCAGTACCTTAATTTCAACGCCTTTCTTTCTGGCCTCTATCAAAGCTGATCTGAACCTCTCGCCGATAACATCCGCACCCACCCTGAATGTCTCGATATAGACATATTTTGTGGCCGTACGAATATCCTTTATCATTTTATGATAGAACTGGAAAGGATCCGAGTACAGACGATAGTCAGCATTTTCCATAATTCATGATACTTTTCAAGTGCCTTCCGGAGCAAGGTTTCTGACTTTAAAAATAAGGGATTTTTCAATCCTTTGCTAAAGAATGAGAGAAAAGATTATGATTTTTTAGCAGGCTTATTTTTTGAAATCTCTTTGTCTCATTGCTTCATAGATCAGGATGGCGGTTGCAATGGAAACATTCAAAGAGTCGTTGATTCCCATCATGGGGATCTTGATAATCTCTTCAGAGAATTCGCGCCATAACTGGCTCAATCCTTCCGATTCGGTTCCCATGATCAAAGCTGCCGGCTGTTTAAAGTTGGTTTCATGATACCACTTGTTGGTCTGGATAGCTGCAGCAAAGCACCGGATATTCTCGCTTCTAAGCCATTTCATTGCCTCTTCGGAAGAACAGGAAACCACTTGTGTGGAAAAAACACAACCAATGCTGGCTCGAATGACATTGGGATTGTAAAGATCCGTAGCCGGATCACAAATGATGACTGCATCCACCTGAGCCGCATCCGCGGTCCTCAGGATGGCCCCCAGATTGCCCGGTTTTTCAACATGCTCCAGTACCACCACCAGGGGCACTTCACTCAGTTTCAAGTCCTCCAATGTCAAAAAACGGGAATACGCCAGGGCTACCATCCCCCCGGTAGTTTCACGATAAGCGATCTTTGAAAACACTTCGGAACTAACTTCAAAAGTCTGAGGAACTTTTGGGATCAGGCTTTCCGGCAGTCCCTCAGGAGCAATATCAGGACAGAAAAAAAGGGAATGAAGTTCGTATCCGCAGCTGACCACATGCTTGATCTCTTTCAGCCCTTCCACGACAAATAACTGCTGCTTTTTCCTTTCGGAAGCTTTCTGAAGCCTGACTATATTCTTGATCTTTGGATTCTGAAGGCTGGATATCTTTTCTGTTTGGATCATCTCGGAATATAAAATATATGGGCAAAGGAACGAAAAAGAAAACTTCTATTGCTCTTTTTCCAGGTCACGAACCCTTTTTCTGAGTTTCATGAAGAAAAAGAGGGAAATCATCAATACCACCAGCACCCCAGCAAAAATCACCTCGATAAAATCATAATTCTTGATCTTTTCACTTTGCTGACGGCTTTCCTCCTTGAGCTCATTTCTTTTCTGCGTTAGCTCCTGAACCTTAAACTGATTTTCAACTTCGGCAGTATTTTCCAGTTCTAACTTGTTGATCAGAGAATCCTGGCTTTCACTATAGATTTTATAATACCTTGAAAAATTGTCAAAATCTCCCATCCCCGCATAACAAATAAAAAACCCTTCATTAAACCGTTGTGTGAAATCCGTGTATCCAATCTCTTTAGCCAGCCTGGCACCTTTTTCAAAGTCTTCCAGCGCTTTTCTGAACTTCCGGGCAAGAATGTTAACATCGCCTTCATTATAATACACCATCACCAAACCTGTTTTGTCGCCTATCTCTTCAAATTGCTTTTTGCTCTGATTAAAAAGCTGGAAGGCTTTAGAAAAATTTCCCATTTTTCCATATAATGCCCCCAGGTTGCAGGTTACAAGCGCAACTCCTGACTTGCTGTCGATATCTTTTTTCAGATCCAGGGCCTGCTCGTACAACATCAGTGCCTGCTTGTAATCTTTATAATGTTCATAATAGATGTCTGCCAGATTGTCCAGCACTTTGGACTGATTTATTTTGTCATTTCGATCCTCATAGATCGCAACAGCCTTCTGAAGAAAATCCCGGGCTTTGCCATATTCTTCCAGTTGCTCGTAGATCACGGCCGCACTGTTATAAGCACTGCCCATTCCGTCGAAATCCTTCAGTTCCACAAAAATCTTCAAAGCACCCAGATAATTTTCAAGCGCATGGCGATAGGCTTTCCTGTAGAAATTGATATTTCCGATATTAATCAGAGATGTCGCTATACCTTCCTGGTTATTTAATTCTTTTTCAATGTCCAGCGATTGTTTGTAATAAATAACAGCCGTATCGAATTTCGACCAGCTTTCGTAGATCAGGCCAATGTCATTGACACAATTGGATATCCCCTTTTTGTTTTCGGCTTTCCGGTAAAAGGAAAGACCTTCCTTAAAATATTGCAGTGCTTCCGTATAATTCCCGGAGTAATAACTAGAGACCCCCAAATCCTTACTCGCAAGTCCCGCCAGATCCATTTTATTCAATTTCTTTGCTTCCTCAATAGACTGCTCGCCATATTTCATGCAGTCATGATAAGAAATGGTACGGTAAGCTTTGGATAGGTCGATGAGCAGGTTCACACGATCCACCCCGCTGGTATTCTGCAGTTTCTTTTGAATTTCCTGTACCTTTTTACTGGTTTGTGCCATCAAAAATAAAGGTAACAGAGTGCTTAGGCTGATAATTGCTAAAATCCTTTTCATCTTTGAAGCAAATTTAGATTTTCTTTTTCAAATCACAAGTGCCTTTCTTTAAATTACCGACGTAGCTTCAGTTTGATAAATATCACATCATTTGTTTCATAATTCTGTCGAAACGGATCATTTTCTAAGTCGGGAACCCGCATAGAATTGTATATTTGCCTTTAAAATGATTTACTATGATAAAATCCATGACCGGCTATGGAAAGACCGTTGCCGAATTGCCGGGTTACAATTTAACCATTGAATGCAGGACACTCAACAGCAAGCAACTGGATTTGAATATGCGTATTCCGCAGCAGTTCCGGGCAAAGGAACTGGATCTGCGGAGGCTTGTATCCAACGAATTAAACCGTGGTAAAGTCGATTTCGTTATTTCATACGAAGAAAGCAAACAAAATAATGCCCCCAGGATCAACCACGAAAAGGCACTGGAGTATTACCATGAACTGAAAGCGCTGTCTGAAGAGTTGCATGAAATACCTGAAAACGGTTTTCTGGCTTTGATAGCTCGATTACCGGATGTCTTTTATACACCGGAAACCGAATTCAACAATGACGACTGGCAAATTGTGGAACAAAAGATCCAGGAAGCACTGGACCTGGTGAATGAATTCCGGTCTCACGAAGGGGCGATCATGGAAGGGGACTTCCGCATGCGGATACAGAACATCCTCGGTCTTCTCGAACGGGTTCCGGAATATGAAGAATCCCGCGTGGGAAAGATCAGAGAAAGAATAGAAAGCAGCCTGGCACAGTATTTCTCGGATGTACGTTACGATGAAAACAGGCTGGAACAGGAAATCATTTTTTACATAGAAAAGCTGGATATCACCGAAGAAAAGATCCGGCTGAAAAAGCATTGCGATTATTTTACCGAGATTCTCGACGCGGAAGAACTGGTGGGCAAGAAACTGGCTTTTGTGCTTCAGGAAATTGGCCGCGAGATCAACACCCTTGGCTCCAAAGCCAATGATGCCATGCTGCAGAAGCTGGTAGTTCTGATGAAAGACGAGTTAGAGAAGTTGAAAGAACAAATGTTGAACGTTTTGTAATGGAAAAAGAAATTAAAAAAGGCAAACTCATCATTTTTTCAGCACCTTCGGGATCGGGCAAGACCACGTTGGTGCATTACATTATGACACAACTTTCCAATCTGGAATTTTCTGTATCCGCCACCAACCGCAAGGCAAGGCCTGGTGAAAAAGACGGCGTAGACTACTATTTTCTGACTACGGAAGTCTTCAAGGAAAAAGTAGCCCAAGGAGAATTTGTGGAATGGGAAGAAGTATACGACAACCAATTTTATGGAACCTTAAAGAGTGAAGTGGAACGCATCCGCGACCGCGGAGACTCCGTAATTTTTGATGTGGATGTCAAAGGTGGGTTGAGCATCAAGAGAATTTACGGAGATGAGGCGCTGGCCGTCTTCATCAGGCCGCCTTCTGTCGCCGTGTTAGAAAGCAGGCTGCACCACCGTTCCACGGAAAGTGAAGAAAGTATCAACAAAAGAATTGCCCGCGCCTCCTACGAGCTGGGATTTGAAGATAAATTCGATGTAGTACTGGTCAATGATGAATTAGAGAAATCGAAAAGTTCCAGCCTTGCTGTCGTTAAAGACTTTCTGAACAGGAATGACTGAAGGTCATTCATTTAATCTTTAAGTAAAATCCCATGAGGAAAATCGTACTTCCTGATTATAAGAAAAACATTTTAAGGGCCATTCTGAGTCTACAGGTCGTGGAATCGGAAATCCCCAAGCCGGCAAAGGATGAAGTGTTGATCAAGGTACATGCAGCCCCTTGCAATCCTTCGGACATTGCATTTATGGAAGGAGGTTACAATGTTGTGAAAACCCTGCCGGCGGTGCCGGGACTTGAAGGCTCCGGCGTGATCATCGATGCGGGAGAAGGGGCGGAAAACCTCATTGATAAAAAAGTAAGCTTCTTTTCTCAGGATGACAGAGACGGTTCCTGGTCGGAATATCTCTGCCTGAACAAAAAAAATCTGGTGGTTCTGGATGATCAGATGGACATGGCCCAGGCGGCCTGTTTTGCCATCAACCCATTTACCGCCAGGGGGTTGCTCGACATCGCTCTGTTGCACAGCGTTCCCTGTATCATTCAAAATGCCGCCGGGGGTCAGGTGGCGGCTTTCGTACGGCAGATGGCCGAAGAACTGGATATCAAAGTCATCGATATCGTCCGGAAGAAAGAAAGTGCCGACCAGTTGAAAAAAGCCGGCGCCAGAAATGTCCTGCTGGAACACGATGAAGATTTTGAAAAAAAGCTGATGAAGCTTTCCGGCAAACTGGATGCTACACTGGCATTCGATGCTGTGGGAGGGGAGCTTACAGGAAAAATATTGAATGTCATGCCCGAGGGCTCTGAAATTGTGGTTTACGGAGGCTTGTCTAATCAGCCGGTATCGGGCATCGATCCCCTTGGGTTGATCTTCAAAGACAAGATCGTATCCGGTTTTAATCTGGCTGACTGGCGCGAAATGCTGGACGACGATTATTTTGATGAGATCTCTCAAGAAATGCAGGCCCGTTTCATCGACGGAACATACAAAACCCGTATTAACATCCGGACGGATTTCGATCATATTACAACCGGATTAACGAACTACCTGCGGCAGATGAGCGCCGGGAAAATCTTAATTTCACCCAGATAAAAAGAGAAAGGAAAGGTTTGGAAAAAGTAAACAGAAAAATAACGATTATCGCCGCCATAGCGGAAAACGGGGTCATAGGCGGGAACAACGAATTGCTGTGGCATATTTCCGCTGATCTGAAACGCTTTAAAAAACTGACCACAGGGCACACCGTTGTAATGGGAAGCAGGACTTTTCAATCCCTGCCGGTTCGTCCTTTGCCGCAGCGCACCAACATCGTGATGACACGTAATCAGGATCAGACTGCCGAATCCTGGGTTGTAGTGCATTCCGTAGAGGAAGCGCTGGAGAAAATGAATCCTGAAGGAGAAAACTTCATTATCGGTGGAGGCAACATTTACACAGAATTTCTACCGCTGGCACAAAAACTCTACGTCACGCGTGTGCACCAATCATTTACCGGAGACACTTTTTTCCCGGAAATATCTTCTGATGAATGGGAACTCGTAGAAAACCTGCTGGTCGACAATGATCCGCAGAACGAATTCAGCTATTCTTTTGAAACTTACCTGAGAAAATAGATCACTGTTTCAGCAGCTCTCCGATTTTCTTTTTCATGTTCAAAAACTCATTCTTGTTATAGAGCCGGGTGAGGAAAGCAATTTTTCCCTGCTGGTCGATGACAATATTCCGGGTAACGCCGGCATTTTTAACTGCGAAATCATAAAACTGCGCCCCGCTTTGATCCACAGCCATGGGATAGGTTATTTTCATTTCCTTCTTAAAAGCCGCTGCCGTGTCAGCAGGTTGCTGGAAATCAACAGCCACCAAAAGGAAATTTTTATGTTTGTACACATCCCATATTTCCTTTTCAAGATGCGGCATTTCCCTGCGGCAAACCGGACACCAACTGGCGGTAAACTGCAAAACGACAACTTTGCCCCGTAACTGATCCAGCGTCTTATTTTTTCCATTGACAAAATGAAGGGTAATATTGGGCGCTTTATCACCCACCTTTACGTGATACCCCCTGTCAACTTCATTTTGTGAGAACGCCGTCAGGCTGCAAAAAAGAAATATAAGTGTCAAAATTTTGAATTTCATAAGTACCTTTTTAAATATAATAAGTGCCAAATGTAAATATTTTTCAGTAAAAAAATATCAAAGCAAATCAGAATGGGATACCGCTGTTTATTTTATTAAATTTGTATAGGTCGCAGACGCAGTGCGTCAGCCTTTTTTTAATAATTTTTTACACCAACTGTCTGAAATTTGAAAGATACTTCAGAATTCATAAAGGGGGCCATCCTGGTACTGATGCTGATAATCGTGGGCACAGTGGGGTTCATGTTTTTCGAACATTTCTCTTTCCTCGATGCCCTTTTCATGACGGTGATCAGCATGTCGACCGTAGGCTACGGAACCATGCATCCTTTATCTCCCTGGGGAAAGATCTTTTCGATCCTGTTTATACTTGTGAGTCTGGGCGTGGTGGGTTACTTCATCTCACAGATCACCCAGCACTTTCTGAAACGTCAGTTTGGGTTTTTCTTCGGACAATACAACAGAAATCTAAAGCGAAAAAAAATGAAAAACCATGTCATTGTCTGCGGCTATGGCCGGAACGGCAGTCAGGTTGTAAAAGAACTGGTTGCTTATAAAGAAAAGATCGTGGTTATCGATAACCATCACGAGTTGATCTTAAATCAGAATTTTGATCGCACTGAATTCATCGAGGGGGACGCGACGGTGGACGAGGTGCTGATCCGGGCCGGGGTGCAGAAAGCATCTGCTCTCATCACCGCCCTGCCGGTAGACGCCGACAACCTGTACGTGGTACTGAGCGCCAGGGCATTAAATCCCGACTTGAAAATCATCAGCCGGGCATCCACAGAAAGTGCGGAGAAGAAGTTGCGGATGGCGGGCGTCACGAATGTGGTGACACCGGAGCGGGTGGGAGGTACCCATATGGCCACGCTGGTGGCACAACCCGACGTAATGGAATTTCTGGAGTGCCTGAACCGCCGTGGTAATTCGCCCGTGCAACTGACGGAGATCATCTGCGACAATTTACCCATGGACCTTATTAACAAGCCTATCAAAGAAATCGGATATCGTAAAATCACAGGCGCTAATATCCTGGGATTCAAAACCGAAGGTGGGGAATACATCGTCAATCCGTCGCCGGATACTCAGTTGTATCCCAACTCCAAATTGTTCGTGTTGGGGACTTCCGACCAGATTGCCGATTTCGCCAAACTGGTAGGGGGTACCGTCTTGTCTCAGGAAAAGTCCGCAGAATAAATTTTGATGAATTTCGGGGCATTCTTTTAATTTTGCTTACGGTTTTATCCCGTTAAAATTCAGCTATGCTACAACATTATTTTCTATTTGTCTCTGGTTTCGTCCTTCTGATCGGCGGAGCCCATGCCCTGGTCAGCGGCGCATCCAGTATCGGCACCCGCCTGAAAATATCACAGATGATTGTGGGGCTTACAATTGTGGCATTAGGCACTTCGCTTCCGGAACTGATCGTAAATATTTTTGCCAGCGCGCAAGGGAATAGTGCCCTGGCGTTGGGTAATATTCTGGGAAGCAATATCACCAATACCCTGCTGGTGGTCGGCGTTTCCGCTATCATTATTCCGGTTTCCATTGGAAAAACAACTTTTTTCAGGGATATCCCCTTCAGCCTGTTCGTACTCGTAATTTTGTTTTTGCTTGCCAACGATAGTTTTTTCGGACGGCCCGATTTTATCACCAGAATTGACGGTTTGATTTTGCTGGTCCTGTTGGGGATTTTTATCTATTTTACTTTCTTTAAAGGCGATCAGCCGGAGCCTTTGATGGAACAATCCATTACCGCTTTGCCGTTGGGAAGATCTATTTTTTACATTATCGGAGGAGCGTTGGGTTTGTATTTCGGCGGCAACTGGATTGTGAACGGAGCGTTGGTGGTAGCACGCCAGATCGGCATTAGCGAAACCGCTATGGGACTGACACTGGTAGCAGGGGCAACCTCGTTGCCGGAACTGGCCACCTCCATTGTGGCTTCCAGAAAAAACAACACCGACATGGCCATAGGAAACGTCATCGGTTCCAATATTATCAATATTTCCCTGGTGCTTGGAGTTACCGCCCTCATTCGGCCGATTTCATACTCCTCACACCTGAATATCGAGATGGGATTGGTTTTCCTTTCGGGCATTCTGCTCATGATTTTTGCTCAGTTTGGTAGAAAAAAACAGACTTTGAACCGGATAGAAGGCATATTTTTGGTCCTTTTGTATATCGTCTTCATTTATTTTTCAACACAATATCAGTAACGATTTATTCAATTTTATACCCTGTTTAACAGATATTTAATAATGTTGACCTGATTCTTATCCGGCCCTGACGGGGCTAAGCATAGATTTAATTTACAAAAGCTTTGTTAAAAAATAGCAGAAATATTAGGTATTTTACAAATAGATATTATATTTGTTCTGTGAATTGAATAACAAAAACTATGGATCAGGATCTTATTAAGAAAATTCCCCACAAGACTATCGAAAGGCTCAGCCAGTACCGGCGTGCTCTCCTTATTTGCCTTGCCCAGGGCAAGACCCATATTTTTTCGCATGAGGTAGCAGAGATACAGCATATTACTGCGGTACAGGTCCGACGCGACCTGATGTTGATCGGTTACTCTGGAAACCTGCGAAAAGGGTATAACATCAAGGATCTGATAGCTTTAATCGGGAATATTATTGACAGCCAGGATGGCCAACGTGTGGCTATATTCGGGATGGGAAATTTCGGGCGTGCCATCAGCGCCTATTTTGAAGGCAGGAGAGAAAAACTCTCCATCGTGGCGGGCTTTGACGTAAATCCACAAAAAATAGGTACTCCTGTTGCCGGAGTTCCTGTTTATCATCTTGATCAGGCCTGCGAGGTGATTTCGAAAGAAAAAATAAAAATCGGCATCATCACCGTTCCGGGAAATCAAGCCATAGAAATCTCCAAATTGATGGTTGAATGCGGCATTAAGGGTATTTTGAATTTCTCGCCTTCACCCGTCAAGGTTCCGGACGATGTTTTCCTTGATGAGTACGATATGATCACTTCCTTAGAGAAAGTGGCCTTCTACGTAAAAGAGCAGTAATCCAACGAATTACTGCTCTTTTCCATTTATAAGTCCCCTATTAAACTTGCAAAAATTATCGGGCCTGGTCCATGGTAATCCGGGTTCCGGCGTCATCATCGCCCAACCTGCTGGTTTCGGTAATGATGGTATCTTTTCCGGTCTTTTCCACAAAGTTCACCGCAGCCCTGACTTTAGGGGCCATACTTCCTTCGCCAAACTGACCTTCTGCCAGATATTTTTTCGTCTCCGCCAGCGTCAGCTTATTGAGTGCTCTTTCCTGTGGCGTGTTAAAGTTAATAAATACCTTGTCCACATCCGTCAGAATATAGAATTCATCCGCGCCAATACCCACGGCGAGATTTGAAGAAGCGAGATCCTTGTCAATGACCGCATCAATACCCTGAAGCTTTTTTTCTTCCACATAGAAACACGGAATGCCACCGCCACCGACGGCGATCACGATGTTTCCTTCGCGGGCAATTTTCTCTATCGCTTTCTGGTTGAAGATCTCCAGCGGAACAGGGGAGGCCACCACTTTGCGCCATCCACGTCCCCGGGCGTCTTCCTTGTACACCGACTTGGATTTCTGCATAAACTCCATGGCTTCTTCCTTTGTATAGTAGGGCCCTACCGGCTTGGTAGGATGCTGAAATGCAGGGTCATTCTTGTCTACCAGCACCTGGGTCACCAGCGTGATAATATCACGGTGTTTGCCTTCTTTCATCATCACATTCATAAGCTGCTGCTCCAACACATAACCGATAAATCCCTGTGAGTAAGCGCCGCAAATATCCATGGGCATTTCAGGAATGCCGTAAAGCTTACTTCCGGCCGAATTAGCGAGCAAAATATTACCTACCTGTGGTCCGTTGCCGTGGGTCAGTACCAGGTCATAATTCCGGTCCATTAAATTGAGAATATTTTTCCCGGCTTTGAAAGCGTTGTCTTCCTGCTCGTCGATCGTTCCCTGCTGTCCCGCCCTTAAAAGTGCGTTACCCCCAAAAGCCACAACTGCTAATTTCCTCATAACTAATTTCCTTATCTCTTTATTTATTTACGAAAGGGTGCAAATTTAAGGGTTTTAAGATGTAAAATCCCTTTCGGAGCTGGTTTTCTTCTGTAATTCAGAAAAATCAGTAAATCTCTTATCAAACGTTTGCAGAAATTTCTTTTCTCAGCTTCATTTCCCGAAAAAAGTCCGCATTTTTTCCAAAATCGACTTTACCGCTTCCTCAAAGGTTGAAATCGCAAGGATCCAGGAGGTTGATGGTGCGTAAAGACAACATTTCCAAGTTTTTCTTAAATTGCACTTAAATTTCCAATTATGACCTATCAAACCTATTTCAAAAACCATTGGACTAAGATCACCGGGTTCATCCTTGGGCTCGCTTCTTTTTCTTTTGTGTTGCTGTTTTTGGATCTTAATCCCCAAAAACCAGCGGTCACGGCTACGCTGGCAGTAGCAATACTGATGGCGATCTGGTGGATTTTCGAAGTGGTTCCGCTGGCCGTAACTTCTCTGTTACCCATCTTTTTATATCCCATGCTTGGGATCATGGACGGCAAAACAGTTTCCTCGGTTTATTTCAACGACATTATTTTTCTGTTTCTGGGTGGTTTTATGGTCGCCCTGGCCATGCAGCGCTGGAATCTTCACAAGCGTATTGCCTTGCGTATCCTGATGTTTACGGGCACAAGCCCCGCCAGGATACTGATGGGATTTATGCTGGCCACCGCCTTCTTATCCATGTGGATCTCCAACACGGCCACCACCATGATGATGATCCCGATCTTATTATCCATCATCGAACAGCTGAGTGAAAATATGGATAAGCGTTCGGCAGAAAAATTTACGATAGGGTTGTTGCTTGGAGTGGCTTACAGCGCATCTATTGGTGGCATGTCCACCTTGGTGGGAACACCGCCGAATCCCATGTTCGTCAAGGTGCTGGATATTATTTTCCCGCAGGCTCCGGAGATCAGCTTCTCTTCCTGGTTTTTGTTTGCCTTTCCGCTGGCAGTGATCATCTTTATCGTCACCTGGATCTATCTGTACATGCTTTACAGGCCTCTGAAAGCATCGGCACAGAATATTGACAGCAGCTCTTTCGCAGAACAATACCGCAGCCTGGGGAAACCGGGTTTTGAGGAAAAGATCATCCTGGCGGATTTTATGTTGATGGCCCTATTGTGGATGACTCGTTCCGAGATCAGCATCGGTAGTTTTTCCTTTCAGGGATGGGCAAGCCTTTTTTCCAAACCAACCTATTTCAACGACGGTACCATCGCCATTTTTATGGGCGCCATCCTTTACTTTATCCCTTCCAAAACACAGAAAGACACTTTTCTGATGAACTGGGAGACTTCCAGGAAACTTCCATGGGACATTGTATTGTTGTTCGGTGGTGGTTTTGCGCTGGCCATCGGCTTTAAGGAGTCGGGGCTTTCCGCCTGGTTTGGCAATGCCCTGAGCTTTGTCAGCACATTGTCGCCTCTGCTGATGATCTTCATCATAGCCATGGTGATGACCTTTCTTACCGAGCTCACATCTAATACGGCAACCACACAGATCTTACTGCCGATCATGGGAGCGCTGGCAGTTTCGTTGAAGATCAACCCGCTGTTTCTGATGGTCCCGGCCACCATCTCGGCATCCATGGCTTTTATGCTGCCCGTGGCCACACCGCCCAATGCCATCATCTTCAGCTCGAACAAGATCTCCATCGCTCAGATGGCCAAAACCGGTTTTATCCTGAACATCATATGTGCCGCGCTGATCACGCTTTTCACGTATTATTATGCCCCCGTCGTATTTCATATTTCGCTGAATCAACTGCCGGCATGGGCGCATTAAACCATAACATCATTTAGAATTTGTTTTTCAAAAAACCTCCTATATTTGTTAAACCATAAAGCAAAAGGATTTATTATTTAACTCAAACCCCATGAAACTTTCTGTATTTAATGCGAGCATGCTGGTGGTTTATGCCCTGGTTTGTATTGGGATTGGTATCTGGAGTTCCCGCGGAAGGAAAGATGACGATTATTTAATTGCAAGCAGAAACATCCGGATCTTCGGTTTTATCTCCACCGTAGTGGCCAGTTATATCGGCGGGGCAGCCATCGTAGCTTATTCGGCGTATGTATACAAATTCGGGATCTCGGCCATCGCCGTATTTCTGGGAACCGCGCTGGGGTTTCTGCTCTTCATTCCTTATGCTTTAAAACTGCGCAAGATCAGCACTGAGAAGAAATTCCTCACCCTTTCCGACTGGTTTTTCTATCAGTACGACAAAAAGACGGGCATTCTCTCGGCCGTAATCCTGCTGGTGGTATATTTCGGGATGCTCCTGAACCAGTTCATTGCCGGGAGCAGCATTCTGGCCCATATCAGCGGCATGAAGTACGACACAGCCCTGATCATCTCCAGCTCCATTATCGTGATCTACCTGTTTGCCGGAGGCTTTAAAAGCGTGGTGAAAACCGATATTTTCCAGTACATCATCATGTTTATATTGTTTTTCCTGCTGGCGTACGTACTGTTAAAGGGCGATACTCATATTTCAGCCCAGATCACCGATTTCTCGGATATGGATCCTGCCATGACCATCGCGTTCATTGCGTTCGGCATCCTGATCATCTTTCAGTCGGCAGAATACTGGCAGCGGGTATATGCAGCCAAAGACAATAAAGTGGTGAAACGCGGTTTTATCGGTTCTGCCATTCTGGTGCTGGTAACGGGACTTGCCATCACCATTGTGGGATTGTCGGCGCACTACCAGGTTCCCGGCATTGCGCCTCGCAATGCTTTTGCAGAAGGATTGAAAGTGCTGGTACCGGCCAAATTTCTGGGGCTGAGCCTGGTATTGCTGTTTGCTGCCATCATGAGCTCTGCCGACACCATCATTTTCGTACTGGCTTCCAGCATGGCCAAGGATTATATTTCGCATTTCTCCAAAAAGGACGTCAACGATCATAACTTAAAGATGCAGACCAAAATCTTCGTGGTGCTCTTCTCACTGATCGGTTTCCTGCTGGCTTTTTATTTCAGGAATATCATCCAGGTGATCATCTTCATAACTGGCGTCGGGTTTACCATTATTCCGGCGGCCATCGCCTCGTTCCATTTCAAGATGTCCGAAAAAGCGGCGCTGGCGAGTTTCATTTCAGGCGTGGTGTATATTATCATTCTAATGGTTTTCGATTTGCTGATCCCGGAGCTTAGCATCGCATCCATCGTGGTGGCCACCATCTTCCTGATCGCTTTTCAGCTGTATTACCGGCGTAAAAAATCCGTGGCTTAGCGTTTTGTACAACGCGTGGAGGAGCATCTACAAGACATCCTGCAGCGCATACAAGCCCTTATTTTACCCATGCAAAGCCTGAAAGTCAACACGTAACATCTTTTTTATATATTTTTTCAGCTCCTGATATCACCAACCGGAATTGGGTTATTTTTGTCTTATGGAGAAAGTCAGAAATCAGAAACGGGCGTATTTGCTGGCGCTGTTGGCCATCCTGTTTTGGTCGACCATCAGCTCGGCTTTGAAGATCACGCTGCGTTATGTGGCTTTCGACCAGATGCTGTTCTGGTCGGTACTGAGCGGCATTTTGTTTCTGGTCGTCATCAATCAAAGCGGGAAAAACGCCTTAAAATGGAAACACCTCACCAGGAGAGACCTGTTTTCTTCTGCCGTCATGGGATTTTTCAGCCCGTTCATGTATTATCTGATCCTGTTTAAAGCCTATGACCTGCTGGAAGCGCAGGTGGCCGGCGTACTGAATTATACCTGGCCTATTGTGCTGGTGCTGCTTTCCGTGCCCATGCTGGGACAAAAGATATCGTACAAAAGCCTGCTGGCCATCGGCATCAGCTTTTTGGGCATCCTGCTGATCAGTACCCAGGGCAATTTCCGCACCTTTCATGTGCTGAATCCGCTGGGGGTAACGCTGGCCGTGGGCAGTGCCTTTTTCTGGTCGCTGTACTGGATTTTCAACATGCGCGATCACCGTGAAGACACCGGAAAGATCCTGCTGAACATGATTTTCGGAATGCTCTATATGGTAATCTATTTCCTGGTACTTGGAAAAATACCCGTTTTGCCCGATCTGAAAGGCATAATCGGAAGCATTTATGTGGGATTGTTTGAGATGAGTTTTACTTACGTGATCTGGCTGAAGGCCCTGAATTATTCCAAAAACGTAGTCCGCGTCAGCAACCTGATCTATCTGTCGCCGTTTATCGCCCTGTTCTGGATCCGGGAAGCCGTAGGGGAGACCATCCATCTTTTTACTGTCACGGGGTTGATCCTGATTATTTTAGGCATCATCCTGCAGCAGATCGTGCAAAGAAAAGAAGATCGCAAGGCAGAAGAGGGTACACCGGAAGGTTGAATTTTGTAACTTCGCCATGTTGACAAGCATTGAATCCCGTAAGGATAAAGTATAATTTTAAAAATTTTAGAGATGATCACACTCACACAAGCAATGAAAGACATGGTTGCCTCACAACAATGTTTTATTGGAACAGTCAACGAAGACGGCACCCCCAATGTGGCTCCCAAACGCTCCACCCGCGTACTTTCAGACGACAGCCTGATGTTTACGGAAGGTACGGGTGGCGCCACATACTCCAACGTTAAAAGGGGCTCCAAGGTGACGGTTTCTGTCGTGAACCGCGAGATCCTGGACGGTTACCGGTTCAAAGGAGATGCCATCATGTACGAAGAAGGCGAATTGTATGATAGTGCAGTGGCCATGTCGGAGAAGATAGGAATGCCCAGACCCAAGGCTGTTTGCGTGATTAAAATTACAGAAATAGACTCATTGAAACCGGGTCCGACAGCGGGTAAAAGAATCGCATAAATACCATGGTTAAACAGTTGTCAGACGATGGTTAAGCCACGAAAATAATAGTCAGGTGAAAGCCTGAGTGTCCGGAAGCAGTTGCCCCCAAATTGTTTCTGCTTAGATCAGTTTTGAATTTATCCGTCTGTTACAGACGTAGTGATCATATTAAACCAACTTTGAATCAAATACACTTGGGGGTATGCAATTTTTTACAAATCATCAGAAAAGCCGGCTGCTTCTCGCAGCATTGCTGAGTGTTTTCGCCGGCTTGCCTTTTGCTGTTTTGGCACAAAAGAGCGAAGGCATTCTTCCCGACTGGGAAAATCCACAGGTTATCGGTATCAACAAACTGCCGCCGCTGCTGAGTTTTATGCACTATCCTAACCGGGAAAGTGCACTGGCCGACAGCACGCTGGACATTCACACACCTTATTACCAGTCCCTCGACGGAATGTGGAAATTCCACTGGTCGAAGAATCCGGCGGAAAGACCTAAAGATTTCTACAAAGCCGATTTCAACGACCGGAGCTGGGCATCGGTGCATGTTCCCGGCGACTGGCAACTGGAAGGCTACGGCAGGCCCATCTATCTGAATTCTGATTATCCGTTCCATCCACAGTATCCGGCCAATCCGCCACTGATCCATCAGGATTACGATCCTGTAGGTTCGTACATCACCACGTTTACGGTACCAAAGGATTGGAAAGAACGGGATGTCTTTATTCATTTCGGCGGCGTAAAAAGCGCTTTCTACCTCTGGGTGAATGGAAAACGTGTCGGCTACAGCCAGGGAAGTATGACTCCTGCAGTATTCAATCTGACGCCTTATTTAAAGAAAGGAGAAAACCGGCTGGCAGTGGAAGTCTTCCGCTGGTCTGACGGTTCCTATCTCGAAGACCAGGATATGTGGCGCTTCAGCGGTATTTACCGAAGCGTTTATCTTTACAGTACTCCCAAAGAACATCTGGAGGACTTTTTTGTACGCGCCAGCCTGGACGACCGATATGAAAACGGGTTGCTGAACATCACGGTCAAGGTGCGCAACGCCACAGGGAAGAATCTGCCGCCTGCGGAAGTCTCCGCCTACCTGTACAATGAAAACGGCAAACTCATAGGCAACGGGCCGGTAGCATCCGTAAAAACGCTGACTGACCTTCCGGCCGGAACCGAAGGCATTGCCCAACTGCATGCTGCCATTCCTGATGTCAGAAAGTGGTCTGCAGAAACGCCCAATCTGTACACGGTTGTGCTGGTGCTGAAAGATGCCAAAGGGAAAGTCATCGAAGCCGCACGGACCACCACAGGATTCCGTAACATTCAAATTAAAAACGGGATGCTGCTGGTGAACGGCGTTCCGGTGAAACTAAAAGGGGTCAACATTCACGAACACGATCCTTTTCATGGCAGGGCCATGGATTTCAAATGGATCAAGAAAGACGTCATGCTGATGAAGCAGGGGAACCTCAACACGGTCCGTATGTCGCATTATCCCCATGACCCGCGCTACTATTATCTTTTCGATAAATACGGACTTTACATTATCGATGAAACAAACCTGGAGTCACATGGTCTTTCAGACAACAGGGATATGTTACCGGGAAGTGACCCGCTATGGACACATGCCTGTGTGAACCGTATTGCCCGGATGATCGCACGCGATAAAAATCATCCTTCCGTCATCTTCTGGTCGTTAGGTAATGAACACGGTTACGGAGAAAATTTTGCCATCATGGCTGCTTATGCCCATGCGGTAGATCCCTCGCGGCCGATACACGATGAACAGATGGAAAGTGTGTCGGATGTGGTCAGCCGCATGTATCCGACCCCGCAACAGCTGCAGGCCATGGCCAACGACCCGGCCATCACCAAGCCGATCTTTCTGTGTGAATATGACCATTCTATGGGAAATTCCACCGGGGGGTTGAAAGACTACTGGAACCTGATCTATCATTATAAAAACCTGATTGGTGGGTGCATCTGGGACTGGGTGGACCAGGGGTTGTACAAAAAAGACGCCAACGGAAAGATGTTCTGGGCTTACGGCGGCGATTATGGCGATGTTCCCAACGATGCCAACTTCAACATCAACGGTTTTATATCTCCCGACCGGAAGCCCAATCCAGCCTATTATGAAGTGAAACACGTGTATCAATACATCAACTTTAAAGCCGGCGACCTGTCCAAAGACGAAATTGTCATCCACAACCGGTATTTCGAAAGCAGCCTGAGCCGTTTTGAGATCCGATGGACCCTGACCCGGAACGGAAAGATCATTCAATCCGGAGAGATCGACAGCCTGACCACACCTCCCGGTGCATGGACAAGGCTGAACCTTCCCGTTCAGAAACCGCAATTACAGCCTGGAAGCGAATACTGGCTGAATGTGAGTGCCACATTGAAAAATAACACGTTGTGGGCCCACAAAGGATTTACGGTGGCCTGGGATCAGTTTAAGATGCCCTGGGCGACGGCACCGGCATCAAAACCCGGAAAAGTCACCGGTACACCGATTCATGTAGATCAGACAGGAAGCCTGATTATGCTGAGCGGGAAAGATTTTAAGGCTACGATCGACAAACAGACGGGTTCATTGCAGGGCTATGAATGGAATGGACAAGCGCTGCTCAGCGGGCCGCTGGTGCCGAATTTCTGGCGTGCACCGACAGACAACGATCATGCCGGATGGAAAGGCACGCTGGATGCCTGGAAAGATGCCGCACAAAACCGGAAAGTGACTTCCGTAGCCGTAAAGAACAACGCCGATCATTCCGTTACGATCACGGTCGACGGGACGGTGCCGGTGGGTGAAACCACCTGGCAACTCAAATACACCGTTTTTGAGAACGCGGTGGTGAAAGTGGAAGAAACGCTGACGCCGGTTGGAAATGTTCCGCCTTACATCCCGCTGGTAGGGATGTCACTGCGTATCCCTAAGAATTACGGTACCATGACCTGGTACGGCCGCGGGCCGCAGGAAAACTATGTGGACCGCCAGTCGGGCGCCATGGTAGGTCTTTATTCCGGCAACGTGGACACGCTGTGGACAGATTACGTGCGGCCGCAGGCCAACGGCAATCGCGGCGGCGTGCGATGGGTGCGCTTTACGGATGCTACAGGGCAGGGGATCGAAGCCCAGGGCGCCCCGACGCTGGATGTCAGCGCATGGCCCTATTCACTCCAGGATCTGGAGCAGGCTAAACATATCGACGACTTTCCGGCAAGGGATTTCATCACCGTGAACCTCAACGGCTGGCAGATGGGCGTGGGAGGGATCAACACCTGGTCACCGCAGGCACGGCCCATGAAACCATACCGGCTGCCCACGGACGTTGTGTATCATTACGGATTTTATTTGTACCCGTACCAGCCATAGCAACTGATTTTAACAACTGAGAGAATTTAACAGAAAACACCACACATGAAAAGATCGATCCAATTTTTGGTTTTAATGCTCTTTTTAGCGGCATTAAATGCCTGCACGACCACTCAAAAAAATCCGAGAATGGTACGCAATTTCGACGACCACTGGCGTTTCCACCTGGGTGACCTGACGGATGCACAAGCTCCGGCCTATCAGGACAAATCCTGGCAGCTACTCGATGTACCACACGACTGGAGCATTGAACTGGCTTTCGACAAAAACAGCCCGGCCGGACCGGGTGGCGGTTATCTGAGCGGCGGCATCGGCTGGTACCGGAAGACTTTTACCCCTGACAAGTCCTTAAAAGGCAAACAGGTATTTATCAATTTCGATGGGGTGTATCGCGACAGCAAAGTATGGATCAACGGCCATTTGCTGGGCTTCCGTCCCAACGGCTACATCTCGTTCCAGTATGATCTGACCCCTTACCTGAACTGGGACAAGCCCAATGTGATCGCCGTCAGGGTGGACAATTCGCAGCAACCCAATTCCCGCTGGTATTCCGGTTCTGGGATCTACCGTGATGTGCGGCTGGTGTACGTCAATCCCGATCATTTTGCGCACTGGGGCACTTATGTTACCACGCCCGATGTGAGTCAGGCCGCGGCGACCGTAAAAGCGCAGTTCCAAACGGTGCTTCATACCGGTGCAGATGCCACGATCAAGGCGCAGCTGTTTGATGCCGCCGGGAAGCTGGTGGCACAGTCGGTATTTCCGGTAGAAGGCCGGGGGGCTTATACTACGTTGCAGGTGAAAAACCCGCATCTGTGGTCGCCTGACGATCCGTATCTGTACAAACTGGTGTCGTCGCTGATGGTAGACAGCAAGCTGAAGGACCGGGAAAGCACGAACGTGGGCCTGCGTTATTTTCATTTTGATCCGAAAGAAGGCTTCTTTCTCAACGGGAAACATCTGAAAATCCTGGGCACCTGCAACCATTACGACCTGGGGTGCCTGGGCACGGCATTCAACAAAAGCGTGCTGGAATACCGCTTTCAGCTGTTGAAAGACATGGGCTGCAATGCGCTGCGCACCTCCCACAATCCGCCAGATCCTGAGTTCCTGAATCTGGCCGACAGCATGGGGTTTCTGGTGATGGACGAAGCTTTCGACATGTGGAATCTTCCTAAAGTCAAATACGATTATTCGCAGTATTTCAACCAGTGGCACAAACGCGACCTGAGCGACCAGGTGCTGCGCGACCGGAATCATCCCAGCATTATCATCTGGAGTGTGGGCAATGAAATTCCCAACCAATGGGCACATACGCCGGGGGAAATCAAACAA
Source organism: uncultured Lentimicrobiaceae bacterium (assembly GCA_964456625.1). Classification (GTDB taxonomy): domain Bacteria; phylum Bacteroidota; class Bacteroidia; order Bacteroidales; family F082; genus Sulfidibacterium. Next base: position 108,797 of record CAYWBO010000001.1, read on the forward strand.
GCCGATTCCATCATGGAAGATCTTTGTTCCATCGTCCGCAACCTGGATGATACGCGCCCGATCGTAACCGCCAACAACGACCCGGAACCGAATAACCCGCTGATCCACTGCGGAGCCACAAACCTGATCGGTATCAACTATCACAATGCCAATTTACTTTCGTTCCCGAAAGTATATCCGGGCAAAATGTTGATCCAGACAGAATCTACCTCGGCTTTAGAAACCCGGGGTTACTATACCATGCCTTCGGATTCCATCACCATTGAGCCCAAAGACTGGCGTATCCCTTTCCATACTGACAACAATTTCTGCTCGTCCTACGACAACTGGCGTACTTCCTGGGGGTTCACCCATGAAGAAAACTGGAAAGTGGTAAAGGATAATCCTTACGTCTCCGGCATGTTCGTCTGGACGGGATTTGACTACATCGGCGAGCCGACACCTTTTGTCTGGCCGTCGAGGAGTTCCTATTTCGGCATCCTGGACCTGGCCAACTTCCCCAAAGACATCTACTACATGTATCAGAGTGAATGGACAAAAGATACGGTGCTGCACATTTTCCCGCACTGGAACTGGAAGCCGGGACAGTTGGTGGACATCTGGGCTTATTACAACAATGCCGACTCGGTACAGCTGTTCCTGAACGGCAAATCGCTGGGCGTGCGGAGCAAGAAAGCCGGCGGGTTTCATGTGATGTGGCGGCTGCATTTCGAACCGGGGACGTTGCGTGCCGTTTCCTATAAAGACGGGAAAGAAATCAAGGTAGCCGAAGAAAGAACGGCAGGGGCTGCATCCCGCATCGAACTTTCGTCCAACCACCCGCAACTTTCAGCTGACAATAAGGACATCGCTTTCGTTACGGTTCAGATCACCGACAAAAACGGTACTATGGTTCCTGATGCGGATAACCTGGTAAACTTCACCATTTCTGGCCCGGGAAGGATCGTCGGGGTGGCCAACGGAGACGAGACCAGCCACAATTCCTTCAAAGCCCA
>CAYWBO010000001.1:109891-112405 GCA_964456625.1 uncultured Lentimicrobiaceae bacterium
AATTCCGGGTTCTTTTAAACGCCTTTATACGAGTAATTTGATAGTTTATGTAAACTATTCAAAGAAAATCGTATTATTGTGACGCTATTATTGAAAAAGCATGAGGCGTCCCTTACTTTACACTTATACGGTACTGTCTTACGGCCTGTTGTACCCGTTTACGTTTTTCATTGTGCTGACGGTCCTTTTCCTGCACACGACGGGGTTGCGCAAGACCACACCAACAGTGCTCAAATTCTGGGCCCGGGGTTCGTTTCTGATGATCGGAAAATTTTATAAAATTGAAGGTAGGGAATATGTGAAACCCGGACAGAAATACATCCTGCTCACCAATCACTCCAGCCTGTTCGACATCATGGGCATCATGGCCATCAATTCCAGCGTATCCTGGTTCGGGCGTGCCAATCTGACGCATATCCCGGTCTTCGGAAAAGTGCTTCGGGTGATCCACTACATTCCCATGCAAAGCAGCGACCTGAAGAACACAAAAAACATGATCGGGGAACTGATCCGAAGTACGGAAAACCAGACCGTGGCCATCTTTCCCGAAGGTACCCGGACTACTACCGGCGACCTGAACCGGTTTCATAAAGGCTTTCTACACGTATTGAAAGCCAGCCAGCTGGATATCCTGCCGGTGACCTTACGGGGATTTTACGAATTCAAACCCAAAAACAGATTTTATTTCAATTATCCTGTCAAACTATCTGCCCATATTCATCCTCCCATTTCCTATAAAGGACTCGAACACCTGGACGACAGAGAGATCATTGAAAAAGTGAAAACCCAGATTGCATCAGCCTTAATTTAAGCGGAACGAAAAATATGAAAGAAACAGATCGCCCTGCGTGGGCCTTTATTGTCAACCCGGTGGCAGGAAGCGGACACGCTTTAAAAACCGAAGAAGAAATTAAAAAACAAATAGCCCTCAGAAGCCTGGCGGCGGAAATCGTCCGTAGTGAAGCCAAAGGCCATGCTACGGTACTGGCTGAAGAAGCGGCCCGAAAAGGCTGTCAATATATCGTGGCCGTAGGAGGCGACGGCACGTTAAACGAAGTGGCAAAGAGCGTGGCCGACCATCCGGAATGCATTCTGGGTGTGATCCCCTCGGGCACCGGCAACGACTTTGCCAAAATGCTGGGGCTGGAGCCCGACTTTTCGCCTGAAGCATGGGACGTTTTCTTCGAAGCCCATGTTAAGACCCTGGACGTCGGCAGCTGCGACGGCAATTATTTCTTTAACGGCATGGGGCTGGGATTCGACGCCCAGGTGGCCTCGGAGAATTTTACACCCACCGGTGAGCTGAAGGAAGTCCGCGGGAATTATCTGTGGCATATCATGAAAAACCTCTTCTTTTTCAAAGCCCAGAAAATGAAGATCACCCTGAACGGTGAGCCGAAAGAAAAGCTTTCGTTCCTCAATGCCGTGGGCATCGGAAGGCGTTACGCCGGCGGTTATTACCTCACCCCGGAAGCCCTCGCCGACGACGGGCTGCTGGATGTCTGCATGGTGGACCCCGTGAACATCATCCAGCGGCTCAACATCCTGATGAAAGTGCCCAAAGGCAAACACCTGACCCATCGCAAAGTCCATTATTACAAAACCGAAAAGCTGAAGATCGAACTGGACCATAAGGCAGCGTATCACCTGGACGGGGAGCTGTATTTTGCCAACAGTTTCGACATCCGCATCCATCCGGCCAAAATCCGCACGATCTATCACCCGGGACGGGACCATTATTTTTCCGATATTCAAAATTCGTAATGAAGCAGGAAAAATATGTTGTCTTCTTTGATCTGGATAAAACGCTGTTAGCGGTCAACAGCAGCGTGCCGCTGATCCTGGCTGCCTATAAAAGAAAGCTGCTCACCACAGCGAGCCTGTTGCATGCGGTACGGCTTTCGCTGGCCTACAAACTGCGCCTGGGCAACACGGTGCGCATTACCGAAGCCATGGTCTCGTGGCTGAAAGGCATCCCGGAAGCCACCGTCAGGGAATTATCGGAACACATTGTGCAGGAAAAACTGATCTATGAGATCCGTCCTGCCATCATCCGAGAAATCAAGGATCACAAAACCCGCGGGGCGCGGATCGTCATGCTGTCGGCTTCCATGTCTTATACCTGTGAGCCCATTGCACAGTATCTGCACTTCGACGATGTGATCTGCTCGGCCATGGAAGTGGTGGACGGGGTTTTTACCGGCAAACCCCGGGGCCGTATCTGTATCGGCGAGGAAAAGGAAGTCAGGATGCGGGCCTACTGCGAACAAACTGCTTTCGACCTGAAGGAAGCCTGGTGTTACGGCGATTCGTATTCTGACCGGTTTATCATGGAGATCTGCGGAAATCCCGTTTGTGTGGCCCCTGACAAGCGGTTAAGCCGGCTGGCGAAAACCGGGAGCTGGCGTGTGATTGAATAGCTCTTGCCGTAAAAGTTCCTTACTCAAACGTAGCCTGCGTCACTTGCTGAGGCAGGGACTGGTTAAGGTGCAGATAATTTCTTACTAACGATTG
>CAYWBO010000002.1:0-24244 GCA_964456625.1 uncultured Lentimicrobiaceae bacterium
CCTTGTATACTTACAGCTCTTCCCAGGAAGGAAAGGAGCACCTGCATCAGTTGACCGAGCAATTTGGACTTTGTCAGAAACTGACAGGGCTGTACGATTCACCGGGCAGTTGTTTTCATTATCAGATCCACCGGTGCAAGGGCGCCTGCATGGGCGAAGAGGCGCCGGAACACTACAATGCCAGGGTGACAGAAGCCCTGGAAAATTATCATTTTCAGGATCAGAATTTCTTTCTTTTCGATGTCGGCAGGACCGAAGACGAACTGGCGGTGGTGAAAGTGGAAAACGGTAAATATCAGGGATTCGGATATGTGGAAAAAGGATTTATCCTGCATGAAAGAGATTTGCTGCATGACAGTATTGTAAGTCAGAACGATAATAAGGAAGTGAGGCGCCTGATTATATCCTATTTGAAGAAGCCGGGACATCAGGACCGGATGCTGAAATATTGAAACCATAGAATGATTCAAAATTTTCCTCAGCAGCTCTGTACAGAAAGAAAATTTATTTACTTTTGCGCCCTCTGGAGAGATGGCAGAGTGGTCGAATGCGGCGGTCTTGAAAACCGTTGATCTTCACGGATCCGGGGGTTCGAATCCCTCTCTCTCCGCAAAGCAAAACCTCATGCGAAAGTGTGAGGTTTTCTTTTTTCCACCGTTGAAAGTATGCTTTCATAAGGTTGGGAAAAAGAAAAGCAGTCTCGCAGAGCGAGACGGGGTTTTTGCTTTGACACTCCAACTCCGGGATCAGCGAAGCTAATCCCTTCCGAATACCGAACACCGATTAACGATTTGAGAAGTCAGAAACAGTCTCGCACAGCGAATCCATCTTTTTGGGCAGTCCTGATCTTTCGCGAAATGTGAAAATGTTGGGGGACATTCTCTACCCGTTTTTTAATTGAAATCCGGGAAAAAATTTAATTTTGATCCATAAATTCATTAAATATTAATCATAAAAGTCCTATGAAAAAGATTTTTTACACTTTATTCGTCATGGCTTTACTGCCGGCGTTAAGCTATGGACAAAGCAAAGACAAGGCCGTTTTCGTGAAACCCAATCCGGGTTTTTACGGAAACGTGATCATGAAATCCATCCATGCCTATGATGCAGCGCAAAATGCTGTGGAACCGCGTAAGGTTTTTGAAATGGATCAGTCGGGGATGAACCTGCCCAACAAATTGGCCGATTACAAAGCGCATGATTACTGGCATACTAAGCCTATTTCACAAGGAAACACAGGAACCTGCTGGTGTTTCTCCACCACTTCTTTCTTTGAATCGGAAGAACACCGTCTTTACAACAAAGACGTGAAAATCTCGGAAATGTTTACCGTTTACTGGGAGTATGTTGCAAAAGTAACGCGCTACGTGGAAACCCGTGGTAATTCAAGAGTGGAAGAAGGCTCCGAAGCCAACGCGGTGCCACGTATTTACAGAAAATACGGCTGTGTGCCGGAATCGGTTTACAACGGGTTGCTGCCGGGACAAAAGTTTTATGACCATTCCAAGCTGATTTCAGAATTAAAGAATTACCTGGATCATGTGAAAGCTGCTGATGACTGGAATTTGTCAGAAGTGATCGCCACGACCAAATCCATTCTGGATCATTACATGGGAACGCCTCCCACCGAATTCGAATACCAGGGCGTAAAATACACTCCCAAATCATTTTTCAACAGCCTGAAACTGAATATGGACAATTATGTTGACGTTCTGTCATATATGCAGAAACCTTTCTGGCAACAGGTGGAATATCAGGTTCCGGACAACTGGTGGCACAGCAAAGACTATTACAACGTTCCGTTGAAAGTCTTTATGGATATTATCAATCATGCTATTGAAAACGGATATACCATTGCCATTGGCGGTGATGTTTCGGAAGCCGGATTTTCAAGAAAAACCAATGTCGCTTTGATCCCTGACTTTGACATCCCTGCCCAATACATCAACGATGAAGCCCGTCAGTTCAGGTTCTCAAACGGAACGACTACCGACGACCACGGCATGCATGTGGTGGGTTATATGAAAGATAGGAACGGGAACATGTGGTATCTTATCAAAGATTCCAGCTCAGGATCCAGAAACCTTGATCCCAACAGTCCCGAATTTGGGTATTATTTTTTCAGCACACCCTATGTGGAACTGAAAATGATGGACATCATGGTAAACAAAGATGTTCTGAAACCTTATCTGAGCAAATTCAAGAACTAAAGAATACATCATCTGGAAAGGGACTTCTGACCGAAGTCCCTTTTTTTGTTTTATCGTCTGAAAATAAAACTCCTTCTTATATATTTGCACGGAAAATCCGAAACTTGAAAAGGAAGAGCGGATCATGGAGAAAGGGTTTCTAAAAAACTGTAAATGATAAAATAATCAATGTATTTTGTGTCCATAACGTTTTGAAATACAGTTTGTAGTAAGTTTTTTTATGTTATCTTAAAAATTAAATTAGATTTGCTAAAAAATCTTAACAGAGATCGTTTGACGTTTAATTTTTTTCTATCATTGTAAAAAAGTAACGATAGTTCATGAAGGGAAAGACCGTTATCATTACGGGTGCCAGTTCTGGAATTGGAAGGGCGTTGGCTTATGAGTTCGCAGCCCGGGGGGAGAAGGTGGTTATGGGTGCCCGAAACATCGACCGGCTAAAGGAAATCGCCGAAGATATTAGGCAGCGGGGTGGGGAAGTTGTGTTTGCCCAGGTTGATGTAACGGATGAGGAGGAATGTAAGAATCTGATAAATATTGCTATAAAGAATTTTGGACAGGTTGATGTACTGATCAACAATGCCGGAATTTCCATGAGGGCATTGTTCAATGATGCCGAACTTTCGGTTATAAAAAGACTGATGGACGTAAATTTCTGGGGAACTGTTTATTGCACTAAGAGTGCGCTGCCGTATTTGCTGCAAAGTAAAGGCAGTGTGGTAGCCATTTCTTCCGTGGCCGGAATCAAGGGGCTGCCTGGCAGAACGGGTTATTCTGCCTCGAAATTTGCCATTCACGGTTTTATGGAAAGCCTGCGGATAGAAAACCTGAAAACGGGACTTCATGTGCTGATGGCTTATCCTGGTTTTACGGCATCCAACATCAGAAATACTGCGCTTGTTGCCGACGGGAAAGAGCAGGGAAATTCACCCCTGGATGAGGGAAAGATCATGTCGGCAGAAGAGGTGGCCCGCCACGTTTACAAAGCGGTGAAAAACAAAAAAACTTCGCTGGTATTGACCACAGAAGGAAAGCTGACTGTTTTCCTGAGCAAGTTTTTTTCTTCGCTGCTGGACCGAATCGTGTTTAACCACATGGCGAAAGAACCCGATTCGCCTTTTAAATAGATTATTAAAAATTAATTGTTTATAAATTTACTTAACCAAAACATTCGATAAAAAATGATCAGTTCATATGAAATCATCCCTAAAATTGGTCTGGGAGATTTAAAATTTGGAATGGACATGGAAAAAGTCGTATCCGAGTTAGGAGAACCGGAAGAAGTTGACAATTTTGAAAGCGAGGAAGAAATGAATGCAGTGTTACTGCATTACTGGGATAGAGGTGTGTCTGTATTTTTTGAAGGTCATACCCGTCAGGTAGTGGCGGGTATCGAAACCGATCATCCGGATTCTAAGCTTTTTGGGGAATATGTTATCGACATAACGGAAGAGGAGGTGATTAACCTTATGAAACGTAATGGCTTCGAGGACTTTGAAAAAGAAACCGAAAATGGTGAGGTACGCCTGTCCTATGAAGAAGAAATGATAGATTTCTATCTGAAAAAAGGCCGCGTTGCCTTTGTAAACTGGGACGTTATGGTGGAGGAAGACGGTAATCTTTCGGAATCCCTTTCTTAATCCATTCAAAAAACAAAGTATTGCCCCCTTCTATAAGAGGAGTCTTGATGTATCATTGGCCTGCAAAGCAGGCTTTAAAAATATAAGCAGTTCCATTTTCCTTGATAATATTCCCTTATTTTTGTCAGGGATATGGAATACCAAATTAACTCAGAATTTCAACCCACAGGGGACCAGCCTGAAGCTATCAGACAATTGGTGGAAGGCCTGAAGCGGGGCGATATGTCACAGGTTCTGTTGGGTGTTACCGGTTCCGGTAAAACGTTTACCATTGCCAATGTTCTTGAAAAAGTGCAACGACCGGCATTGGTGCTGAGCCACAATAAAACGCTGGCCGCACAACTCTACGGCGAATTCAAACAATTCTTCCCGGACAATGCGGTGGAATATTTCGTTTCCTATTACGATTATTACCAGCCTGAAGCGTACATTCCTGTTACCAATACCTATATAGAGAAAGACCTCGCCATCAACGAAGAGATTGAAAAACTGCGCTTGAGTGCTACTTCCTCTTTGTTGTCGGGCAGGAGGGATGTGATCGTAGTTTCCTCGGTTTCCTGCATTTACGGCATCGGAAACCCCGAAGATTTTTCCAGCAATGTCATTCATCTTACGCTGGGGCAGATGATCAGCCGCAACCGACTGTTACAACTGTTGGTGAATGCGCTGTATTCACGTAATGATGTGGAACTTAATAGAAGCAATTTCCGCGTGCGCGGCGACACAGTGGATGTTTACCCGCCTTATGCGGACAGAGCCTTCAGGATCGTTTTCTGGGGCAATGAGATCGAATCTTTTGAGTCCATCGATCCTCTTTCGGGAAAAAGAATAGAAGACATGGAAAATGTGACCATTTATCCGGCCAATATTTTCATCACTTCCCAGGATAAGATGAAATCTGCTCTGGTAGAGATCCAGCTGGATATGCAAAAACAGGTGGATTATTTTCATGAAATCGGAAAACATCTGGAGGCAAAACGGTTATTGGACCGTGTGACCTATGATGTTGAGATGATGCGGGAGCTGGGATACTGCTCTGGAATCGAGAATTATTCGCGTTATTTTGATGGCCGGAATCCGGGATCAAGGCCTTTCTGCCTGCTGGATTATTTTCCGGAAGATTATATCACCATCATTGACGAAAGTCATGTCACCATTCCTCAGATCCGTGCCATGTTCGGCGGGGACCAGTCCAGGAAACAGAATCTGGTGGAGTATGGTTTCCGCCTGCCTTCAGCCATGGACAACCGTCCGCTGAAATTTGATGAATTTGAGCAGCTTACGCGACAGGCGATCTATGTAAGTGCCACTCCGGCGGATTACGAACTGCAGCAGTCAGAGGGTGTCGTGGTGGAACAGCTGATCCGCCCGACCGGGCTTCTGGAGCCTGAAATCGAAGTCAGGCCCAGCCTGAACCAGATCGACGATCTGCTGGATGAGATCAGCAGAATCACCAAAGGAAATAACCGGGCTTTGGTAACCACCTTGACCAAGCGCATGGCCGAAGAGCTTACGAAATATTTAATAAACCTGGGGATCAAAACCCGATACATCCATTCTGATGTGGAAACACTGGAGCGGATCGAGATCATGCGCGACCTCCGCCTGGGAAATTTCGATGTGCTGGTGGGTGTCAACCTGCTGCGTGAAGGTCTGGATTTGCCGGAAGTTTCACTTGTGGCCATCCTGGATGCCGACAAAGAGGGGTTTTTACGTTCCGAGCGCTCCCTGACCCAGACTGCAGGAAGGGCTGCCAGAAACATCAACAGCAAGGTGATTTTTTATGCCGACAAAATGACTCAGTCCATGCAGCGCACGTTGGATGAAACCAACCGAAAACGGGTCAAACAGCTGGCTTATAACGAAGAACACGGGATCACACCTACCCAGATCGTCAAATCAACCGATTCGATTATGGGACAAACGGCCGTAGCCGGTACCAAAGGCATGACTGAAAAAGCTTACGTTGAAGGAACGATTTCGGGGGTGGCGGCCGATCCGGTGGTTCAATATATGAGTCGTGACGAAGTGAAAAAAGCCATCGAAAAGAACAAAAAAGATATGCGGGAAGCCGCTAAGAATCTTGATTTTATCGAAGCCGCCCGGCTGCGCGACGAAATAAAAGAGCTGGAATCCCTGCTGGAAACGAAATAATTCGGCGGTTAATGCCTATTTTTGCAAAGTCTAAATAAGAAGCCTGTTTTTACGTAAAATGACGCCATGACGCACGAAATTTTACCAAGTGGGAGAAAAGCCCTCCAAATTAATCTGGATACCAACTTTTACGGGACATTTGCCGAGATAGGAGGCGGGCAGGAGGTAGCCCGGCATTTTTTTATGGCCGGCGGTGCTTCCGGAACCATCGCAAAGACTATTTCAGCCTACGATAAGAGTTTCAGCGATGCCAACTACTGCACCGAAAAGAACGAGCGTTATGTCTCGGAAGAACGCCTTGTCAAAATGCTCAACCATGAATATAACGATCTGGAGAAGGTATTATCGGGCAAAAAGAAGGATACTCTGTATTTTGTCTTTGCCGACACGGTGGAGGTACTGAATTATCAAAAGACCAATTACAGCCACGGATGGCTGGGCATGCGATTTCAACTCACTCCCGAAAGTAAACCCAACACGATCATCATGCACGTGAAGTTGCTGGAAAACGACGGGCAGCTGCAGCAGGCCACACTGGGCGTTCTGGGTGTCAACCTGATCTATGCCGGAATTAAGTATTACGACCGGCCCCAACTTTTCCTCGAATCCATGACCGATAACCTTTCCAGGGACCGTTTCAGTATCAATGCCATCCGCATGTACGGCCCGGAACTGGATTACGTCGACAACCGCCTGCTGGCGGTTCAGCTTGTGAAAACGGGCATGTCGCATGCCATCATGTTTGATAAAAACGGCAATGTGCAGCAGCCTTCAGATATGCTTTATAAAAAGAACGTGCTGGCTTTCCGCGGAAGTTTCCGGCCCATCACGTACATTTCATGGGATATTCTGAGCAAAAGCATGGAGCTTTTCCAGAAGGATGAAGATTATCAGGAAGATAACACATTATCTTTTTGCGAAATAACCATGAATAACCTGATTTCCAGTGGAAAACAGGAGATCAACGCAAAGGATTTTCTGGAACGTGTAAATATGCTCAACGAGATCGGTCAGAATGTGATGGTATCGGATTTCCGGGAATATTACCGCCTGGTGGAGTTTTTCGGGCAATTTAAAATGAAAAAATTGCGTATCGTGATGGGAGTTCCCACCTTGGAGAAAGTGATGGATGATAGATATTACAAGCATCTGAAGGGTGGATTTCTGGAGGCGCTGGGAAAAATGTTTCCGGAAAACCTGAAATTTTATATTTATCCTACGTTGCTGAAGGCCAGGAGTAAAAACGAACTCGTCACTGCTGCGAACATTAAGATTGAGGAAAAATACCGACCGTTATACGACTATCTGACTACTAATCATTTTATCCTGGAAATAGAGAGCGGTTTATCCGATCAGCTGAGGATCAAATCACGGGAAGTCCTGAAAATGATCCAGAAAGAGAATTCCGAATGGGAAAAATACGTTCCCATGGCCATCGCCAAAACAATCAAAGAAAAGAATCTTTTTAAGGATTAAGCCTAAAAACTTTTGAAAATCCTGGCTTCGGAAGTGCCCGGAGCTTCGACTACAATGTCCAGAAAATACCCAAATGGCGTTTGAGAACATTGATAATCTGCGTTTTTCATCCTTGATTCTACTTTGTCGAAAAGCGCTTTTGTGAAAAAAGGATCGGCTTTACTGTCCGAAAGATGTGCAAAAGAATGAAGAACCACATCTCGGGTGTCATTCTTTTTGGCAGCCCATTTCAGGTTCTTGACCATTTTGGTTTCCGTAGATTTCATATCCGCTTCGTCTTCGGCTTCCGCCTGAATAAAAGCCACCAATACTTTTTCGAAACTTCCCTTTTCTGTGATCTTGGGAAAGTCAGCCAGTGTTTTGCTGTTGGGATTGTAAGAAAAACGGTCGCAATAGATCATCAAAAGTTTCATAATACGTTTATTAACAACAGGATCAATCGTTTAATGCTGTGGCTTTAGCATGTTCTCCACTTCGCTCAGTTTGCCGTCAGACGGCGCGGGGACGAGGTGCAGGATCTTTGCCATCAGCGGATACAAATCTACGTTTTTAAAAGAATGTTCCTGATACTCTTTTTTGAAAGCAGGGCCGGCGGCGTAAAAAATGGCATGCATGGCCCGGTCGGTTATCGGATCGTAGCCATGGGTGCCTCTTTCATGACCCACATGTCCCGACCAGTAAATACTCCATCTGGGATCAGCAACAACGGTAAGATCCAGTGTCCGTGGATTGTGCCCGTAATGCAGGTAGGCGGGAAGGCTGTCATGTTTCCAGACCTTAATATGAGCTACTTTTTTCAGTGCATTGTACACGATATCCAGCTTGCCGGGCTTTACTTGGATATTGTATACCGGATTGCTGCCCAAAACAATTTTCAAGTCGGCGGTATCCACATAGTGGTCCAGAATTATGGTACGTTCCGGCGACAGGCTCTGCATCCCGTGATCGGAAGTGATGATGAAATTGATCTGGTTAAAGACGGGAAGCCTTCGCATGGCAGTAAAATACTGCCCCAGCCAGGTATCCAGTTGCTCCACCATCTTTTTGACCTGGGGAGAATGCGGTCCGTAATGATGCCCGGTACCGTCCGGCTCAGGATAATACCACATAATGAGGTGGGGCCGTGTCTTTTCGGGCAACGAAAGCCATTTATAGACACTGTCTATTCTGGAGGTAAAAGGCAGCTTCTGATTGTAGCGGTACCAGATATCGGCATGCATGTTCTGGATGTTGGCTTCAGAACCGACCCAAAACAGCGTGGCGTCATGAATACCTTGTTTTTTGGCCGTATTCCAGATGGGTTCCCCACCGTAGAAAATGCCGTTTCTTACACTTTTCCGATTGGATACACCGTAAAATTTCTTTAATCCCGGTGCGTAAAAACTGTTCATGACAATACCGTGATGATCCGGATAGAGCCCGGTAGCGATCGTGTAATGGTTGGGAAAAGTCTTGGAAGGAAACGAAGGGATCATTTCAGCAAAAACGCCCGCTTTCCTCAGCGAATCCAGCACCGGAGTCCTGGCGTAGTCCGTATAATTCCAGCGAAAGCCGTCTAATGATAAAACAACCAGATAAGGTTTTGATTGGGGCTGATGTTTCCCGGGTTCTGCGTTACAATTTGATAACACAAGGCCCGCTAACACGAGCAATATAATGCGTCTGAACAGTCTCATTTTTTTCAGCAAAAGTAAAAATTAAACGTAGTGCTTATTTTAAGAAATTGTTAAGGCTGTTTATTTTGTAAAATGCTTGTTGATAGAAACTTATGTAAAACAAACCTTGACCTAGCGCAAAAAGTATCCCATGCCGACGCCAATGAAAGTGGCGATGGCATAACCCAGGGTGCCACACAAAATGGCGGGGATCACCAGCGATTTCCAGCGGCGCCCCACGGCCATAGCAGCAGCGGTGGTCGGGCCACCCATATTGGCGTTGGAAGCAATGACAATTTCTGCCAGATCGAGTTTGAACAGCTTCCCGAAAAACAGGATAAACAGCAGGTGTACAAAAAGGATCGAGCCGGCGAAGAGAAACAAAATCGGTCCGTATTTCATTACAATGTAAATATTAGCGCTGGCGCCGATGGCAGCAAAAAATATCTGCATGAAAAAGGTACCGATCAGATCGGCGCCCTTGATGCTGTTCATCTGTTTTGGGGCAATGGTCGCAATCGCGATGATCAACAAAGTGATGATCAGAATGGCGCTGCCTTTGATGCCGATCATATCCTGCAAAAGAAAACCGATGGCCGATACCATCAAGCCGATGGTCAGTGCTTTTCCTATGTCCAGAAGGCTCGGGTTCTGGTCGCTGTTATCGAAACTAAAGTCTTTGTTTTCTGCCAGGTCTGCTTCTTTCTGGTGATTGTTTTTGTAATTCCTCTTCAAAAATCCTACGGAAGGAAGGGCAAAAAGGATCAGGAAATAGACGGTCATTACCAGATTGTCGGCAGCCACACCGGCGGTGAGCAGATTGCTGTTGTGGAGTTGTAACGCAGCGGAAGTAGCCACGTAGTTCATAGAACCGCCGATATAGGTTGAGCAAAAAATGCCGGCCAGTTTCCAGCCTTCGGCGCCCAGAGGGATAAGTTTAAACGCCACAATAGTTCCGACAATGGTTCCAATCGCCCCGATGATGAAGGCGATCAATGTGGGGCCGGATTCTTTGATAATTCGTTTCATGTTGGCCCTGAACAACAGCAACGGAACGGCCAACGGCACGAGATACGACCATACAATGTCGTAAGTAGTGGCCGCGGTAGGTATGATGGAGAGGTTCGAAAGTATAAAGGTCAGCAGGATGGTGACTACCACTGCGGAAAGCTTATTTCCCCACTTGGTTTTTTGTTCGGCCCAGATTCCGAAAGTAGCAGCAAATACCAGAACAGCCCACAACAGCCAATGCTGTTGAGGCCCAATTAAAGCGTGTTCAAACATAGAGCAGATTTTTTCAAGCGCAAATGTATGGGAAAAATTAAGAAATCAAAATCTTAAGTCTTTCCGTTTTATGCTGAAGGCCTTTTCTATCTTTAAAATCTATAGGTTCACTTATGTGGGATGTTAATAAAACCGGTTGATATTCTTTTGGTTACAAGCTCACCGGAATGGTTTTTTTCTCCCTGACGTAGTTGAGCGCATTCAATGCGGCAATGGTACCGTCAGCAACAGCCGTAGTAATCTGCCGGTATTGCTTAGTTCTGCAGTCGCCTGCGGCGAAAACCCCGGGAATGTTGGTCTGTAGCTTTTCGTCGGTGACGATCTCATTCCACTGGTTCAGCTTTACTTCACTGTTTTTGAAGGCGCCTGTGTTGGCTTCGTAACCGATAAAAATAAAAGCTCCGTCGATGGCAAGTTCACTTTCAACGCCTGTCTTCAGGTTGGTATATTCGATTTTGCGAAGGCTCTCATCCCCGTAAAAACCGGTGATATGGGAATCCATGATAAAGTTGATCTTGGGATGTTCTTCAGCTTCCCGAACCGCCTGTTCAAAAGCCTGAAAATGGTCAAATTCGTGAAGGATGGTTACTTTGCTGGCGTACTTTGTCAGTGATACGGCTTCTTCCAGTGCGGAATTACCCCCACCGACGACCACGATCTCCTTGTCCTGGAAAAAGTCGCCGTCGCAGGTGGCACAATAAGAAATGCCGCGTCCTTTGTATTCGGCTTCGCCGGGCACATTCAGCATGCGCGAACGGCCCCCGGTGGCCAGGATCAGTGCGGGAGCCTGGTAAGTTTCGCCGTTTTCCAACGCGATTTCATGTTCCTCTTTTCCAAAACGGATATCCGAGATCTTTACATTGGATTTGATCGTGCATCCGAATGATTTGGCCTGTCTGGCCATGTTGGAAGACAGCTGATATCCGGAAATGCTTTCGAAGCCGGGATAATTGGCGATCTCGTAGGTCAGGATCATCTGTCCGCCCGGTGTTCCGTTGTCCAGGATCAGCACATTCGATTTGGCACGGGCCAGATAAATACCGGCAGTCAGGCCGGCCGGGCCGCCGCCGAGAACAATGACATCGTATTGATTTTCAATCATTTTATTTGTGTTTAAAAAGCCGGTGACAGTCTTCCCGCCACCGGTTTTTTAGTTTTTAACTCCTTTCAGGGTTAATTTCTTATTTAAATTCCCTGTCCAGAATGGTGGTAATTTGTTCTTTTGACTGGATGCTGCTGGTGGCGGCTGCTACTTTCCCGTTTTTGAAGTAAACGGTGAAAGGAAGTCCCATAAATCCGCGGCATTCGGGTAATTCTCTGATCACTCTGGCATCCGGGCTGTCAAAAGCCATATCTCTGAATTCCACCTGGGTGTATTCGTCCTGAAGTTCTTCCATGGCTGCATACACCGGTACACACATGGGCCCCATACGTCCGCAGCAGATCATTACATTTTCGTTTTCGTTCAAAATTTCAGCGAACTGAGCTTCTGAAGCGACATGTTTTAAGGTTGTAGGTAAAGTCATTTTATCTTTATTTTAAGTGAACGATACTTCGGGTATCACAAACTGTGCCACTGACAGTACTGTAAATAGCTTCACAGCTAACTGTAAATGAAGATGATATATAAAATATGACGAAACCGTATAGGAATGGAAATCCTGTCAGTATTGTCAGTCAGGATGTCAAACGCTGAGCTGCCGGCGGATGTCATCCAGAAAGGTTTCCAGTTTCGGCCGCCGGTATTGCATGATCCATCTGGGATGGGGTAGCGGTACAATTTCCCTGAAGATCTTCAGCTCCATGTTGAGCATTTGCAGGTACTCAAAATTCTTTCCCTGTCCCAGGCAAAAACATTTCTGCGTTTCGATGCCCAAGGCGATTTGCTGGATTAACGTTTTTACGATAAAGGGCTTCAGGCTTCTTTCCAGCGATTTATGATCATAATAATTGAAGTTCTTATTGTCTTTTACAAAGCCCAGCGGGCTTACGGCACCGATGTAATAGTGTTTGTAAAAATGTTCGGGCCCGCCCATGTGATCGATCAGCGAATAGATAAAAACGGAAGACAATTCAGGTTTCTTGTCAAAGTCGTTGTCAATGCCGCAGCTTTCCTTCAGTCTGATGGGGTCGGTAAAGGGGATGCCGGTGACCCCAGCACCGAACCTTCCGGGATTGATGCCCAGGATGATGCGCCGCCTTTTTTGATCGTGATAATATTTTGAATAAAATTCCCGGCAAACCTTCCATGTTTCCTGATTTTTAAAAGGATTCATGACTTCAATCCCTTCGGGAAGATGCTCTTTTATTTCCAATTCGTCGTAGAACTTGAGTATTTTGTCTGAAACGTACATTTTCGTGTTGTTTAGTCGGTCATCGAAGGAGAAATACCTGAAAGTATTGCGCCCGTTTTATCCCTGCCTTAACGGATATAAAGATAATGCAAGAAAAGGCAAAAGAGGATAAGTGAATTACGTAGATGTCCCTAAGGTTTTTTCTGTTTTTTAGTTTTAAGTTTGAATTAACTACACTCTTTATCAAAATTCAAAAATATATAGTTTATAATTATCTGAATGTTAAATAATTGAAAATAATTTTGTCGTCAGTTTTAAATTGTTCGAAATCGTTATAAATTCTCTTAAAACGAGAACCGCTCCGAAATATGATTTAATTTTGCGGCTTCAAACTGAAAAACAATTTTGTGATTGTAAAATTTAAATAAGAGTTATGAATCTTGACTTAATTATGAACAACCTGGAAAAGAAACATCCAGGCGAATCAGAGTACCTTCAAGCAGTACGAGAAGTGCTTGAATCCATAGTAGATGTAGTAGAAGAAAACCCGCATTTTGAAACCGCTGGAATCATTGAACGTTTGGTAGAGCCGGATCGAATTCTGACTTTTAAAGTGTCGTGGGTTGACGACGAAGGAAAAGTCCAGGTAAACCTCGGATACCGTGTTCAGTTCAACAATGCGCTGGGCCCGTACAAAGGCGGCCTTCGTTTTCACCCCAGCGTGAACCTGAGTATTTTGAAATTCCTCGGCTTTGAGCAGATCTTCAAAAATTCTCTGACTACGCTCCCTATGGGCGGCGGTAAAGGTGGTTCAGACTTTAACCCCAAAGGAAAATCAGATAATGAGATCATGCGTTTCTGCCAGGCTTTCATGCTGGAGCTGTGGAAACTCATCGGACCTCAGACCGACGTCCCTGCCGGTGATATCGGCGTGGGCGGAAAAGAAATCGGCTATCTGTACGGTATGTACAAAAAACTGGCCCGTGAAAATACCGGAGTACTTACCGGTAAAGGACTGGGCTGGGGCGGTAGTTTGATTCGTCCGGAAGCTACCGGTTTCGGCGGTGCTTATTTCACAAAAGACATGCTGGAAGTAGGTGGTGATTCTTACGAAGGAAAAGTCGTGACCCTTTCGGGTTTCGGAAACGTAGCCTGGGGTGCTGCTTTGAAAGTGACTGAGCTGGGCGGAAAAGTGGTGACGATTTCAGGTCCTGATGGTTATATTTACGATCCGGATGGTATTTCCGGAGAAAAAATCGATTATCTGCTTGAACTGAGAGCCTCCAATCAGGATATCGTAGCTCCTTATGCCCATGAGTTCCCGGGATCAACTTTCGTTCCTGGAAAGCACCCTTGGGAAGTGAAATGCGACATTGCCATGCCTTGCGCTACCCAGAATGAACTGAATGGCGAAGATGCCAACAATCTCATCAAAAACGGCGTAAAAGCAGTGGCCGAAGTTTCCAATATGGGATGTACTCCGGAAGCGGTGAATGCCTTCCATGCCAACAAAATTCCATTCGGACCCGGAAAGGCAGTAAACGCCGGAGGCGTTGCCGTTTCAGGACTTGAAATGTCTCAGAATTCCATGAAACTTTCCTGGTCTACCGACGAAGTCGATCAGAAACTGAAAGGCATCATGAATTCAATCCACGCTGTTTGTATTCAGTACGGTACTGAAGAGGACGGCTATATCAATTATGTAAAAGGCGCAAACATTGCCGGTTTCCTTAAAGTTGCCAATGCAATGCTTGACCAGGGAATCATATAGTTACAGCTTATTAATATTGATTCAGCAGCCGCTTTGTCGTCCAGACAAAGCGGCTCTTTTTTTTGATGAATTCAGATAAAAACCGGGAGTTTCATTTTTTTCCTGATGAAAACATCTAATTTTTCGATGGTTAAAATGTTTGGATACCCGACAGGAGGAAGTTTCCAAACGATTTATTATCTTCGCATCCTTAAAATCGACAAACGCAGCTTTCTTTGGCAAAGCTGTCTCTGATGCGAATAGTTTAAGTGGTTTTTAATCAATAGCGTGCATGGACGAGAACGACGAATTACAGGTACCTGAAGGGGAAGAACTGCCCGGGAAACCGGAAAGGGGACCGGAAGAGGAAACCCGCCAAATATATCTTCATGGGATGTATGAGAACTGGTTTCTGGATTACGCATCCTATGTCATTTTAGAGCGTGCCGTGCCTGAGATCACGGACGGTTTAAAGCCTGTTCAGCGACGAATCCTTCACGCTATGTTTCGCATTGATGACGGCCGTTTTAATAAAGTGGCCAATCTCATCGGGCAAACCATGCAGTTTCACCCGCACGGTGATGCTTCCATCGGGGATGCCCTCGTGCAGTTGGGACAGAAAGATCTGCTGATTGAAACCCAGGGTAACTGGGGAAATGTGCTCACGGGTGACAGCGCCGCTGCGCCCCGTTACATCGAAGCCCGGTTGTCGTCCTTTGCCAAGGACGTGGTTTTCAATCCCAAGACTACCGACTGGAAGGCGTCTTACGACGGACGTAATAAGGAGCCCGTCACCTTGCCGGTGAAATTTCCGTTGTTGCTGGCACAGGGGGTGGAAGGGATTGCCGTTGGTCTGGCGTCCAAGATCTTACCACATAATTTTAATGAATTAATTGATGCCTCCATCCTGTATCTTCAGGGAAAGGATTTTGAGCTTTATCCCGATTTCAATACCGGTGGAATGGCGGATGTTTCCAGATATAACGAGGGAGTCCGTGGCGGCAAAGTCAGGATCCGGGCCAAGATATCACAAAGAGATAAAAAAACACTGGTCATTACGGAGATCCCGTTTTCCACTACAACTTCTTCACTCATCGATTCTATCGTCGCGGCCAGCGAAAAAGGAAAGATCAAGATCAAGAAAATTGATGACAACACGGCAGAACATGTTGAAGTTGTGATCTTCCTGTCGAACAATGTTTCACCCGATCAGACCATTGATGCGCTCTACGCCTTCACCGGCTGCGAAGTTTCTATTTCTCCCAATTCGTGTGTTATCCTGGAGGACAAGCCCAGCTTCATATCGGTCAAAAAAATCCTCAGAAATAATACGGATAATACGGTGTCTCTGTTGAAGAAAGAGCTGGATATCAGGCTGGGGGAACTGAATGACCAGTGGCATTTTGCTTCGCTGGAAAAGATCTTCATCGAAAACAGGATCTATCTGTTGATCGAAGAATGTGAAACCTGGGAAAGTGTGTTAAGCACCATTGACAATGGCCTGGAGCCGTTTAAAAAGAAGTTAAGGCGGGAAGTTACCGAAGAGGACCTGGTACGACTTACGGAGATTAAGATCAAACGTATCTCGAAATTCAATTCTTTTAAGGCTGATGAGCAAATCAAAAAGACGGAAGAGGAAATTGAAGAAGTAAAAAATCATCTGGCGCATTTGGTGGATTATGCCATTAACTATTACCGTCAGATCAAAAAGAAATATGGAAAAGGAAGGGAACGAAAGACCGAATTGAGGAACTTCGATACCATTCAGGCCTCTGCTGTGGCAGTTTCCAATGAAAAACTTTATGTAAACCGGGAAGAAGGTTTTGCCGGTACCGGACTGAAAAGAGATGAATATGTCTGCGATTGTTCCGATCTGGACGATATGATAGCCTTTAAAGAAGACGGAACCTTTACAGTGACCAAAGTGGCAGAAAAAGTGTTCATCGGAAAGGGGGTTATCTATCTGGATGTGTTCAAGAAAAACGATGACCGCACGATTTATAACATGGTTTATCGTGACGGACGGCAGGGTAGTTTTTATGTAAAACGGTTTCCCGTCAAGGGGGTTACGAGAGACAAGATCTACGAGCTTACCAAAGGAACGGCGAATTCCAAGGTGGTCTATTTCACCGCCAATCCCAACGGGGAGGCCGAAGTCATTCGTGTGAACCTGAGGCCAAGGCCACGGATGAAAAAGACCAGTGTTGATTTCGATTTCAGTGAACTGGCTATCAAGGGAAGAGCTTCCCAGGGAAATATTTTGAGCCGCGTTCCCATCCGTAATATCGTGAAACGTGAAGAAGGCGTTTCGACGCTGGGAGCCCGCGATATCTGGTATGACGAGACTGTGAGAAGGCTCAACTCCGAGGACCGCGGAAGGCATCTGGGAGCTTTCAAAAGTGATGATAAGATACTGACAGTCCTGTCTACAGGAGAATTTAAACTGACGGGCTACGACCTTTCAACGCATTTTGACGATGAAATGACCCATCTCGAGAAATTTGATCCGGATAAAATTATTACTGCCGTTTATTACGACGGAGCGTTGGACAAGTATTATGTGAAGCGTTTTCAGATAGAAGAAGACACCCCTATCAATAAGAAGAACCTGTTCATTTCGGAAGCAAAAGGCTCCGAGCTGGTCTTTTATTCGCTGGATTACCTTCCCAGGTTGCAGATGGAAGTAGAATCCAGATCGGGCGACGATGTCACGCTTCAGGTAGTCCATCTGGCGGATTACATTGGGGTGAAGAGTTTCCGGGCCCGGGGAAAACGTTTGGGTGACAAAAAGATAAAAAAACTCAAACTGATCGACCCAATTCCGTATGAACCACCTGAACCGGAAGAGTCTGATGAAAAAGAGATTATAGATGAAGAAGAAAATACTGAAGCGACCGAAGAAGTAGACGCTGCCGAACCGGAAGAGGAGACGGAAGAAGAAGAAAACGAAGGTGCTGCTCCTGAACCTGAAAAAGATGATTCAGATAATTCCAATGAAAAACGCGAAAAGGATGATGCTTCCCAGATGGAACTGTTCTAAATTTCGACAATCTTTTTCGCCGTTGATTTAAATCTTTCCTTTTAATGTGCTGATAATTAAAGATCCCGGTCGCCGGAGTTTTTCTGAGAGGAATTTACGGCTGTTTGTGACGTTTTTCCCTGCAACCGCGAGATTTTGCTTTTTGTAGATTTGCAAAAAGTTTAACCCGTAAATGATAAATTCCTGCCGGTATGAATAGCCAAGAGATATTGCAAGTTTCACCATCCGTAAAGTGGATTGGCGTTTTAGATTATGATATCGTGACGTTTGATGTGGTGATGACGACCGATTATGGTTCCACGTATAATTCCTATTTCATTAATGCTGAAAAGAAAGTCATCATCGATACTACCAAAGAGACTTTCTGGGAAACCTATGAAAAGAAGATACGATCCGTGGTTGATCCGAAGGAAATAGATTATATAGTTCTAAACCACACAGAACCTGATCATTCCGGAAATCTGAAGAATCTCTTAAAGATTGCTCCCAACGCCAAAGTAGTGGCTTCCACCACCGGGCTCCGGTATTTGAGAGACATTGTTGAAGGCGATTTTGAATCGATTGCCGTGAAGAACGGAGACACACTGGACCTCGGGGACAAAAAGCTGCGGTTTATTTCTGCGCCCAACCTGCACTGGCCGGATACGATGTATACTTATCTGGAGGAAGATAAAATCCTGTTCAGCTGTGATTCTTTCGGATGCCATTTTGCCGATGAACGCATGTTTGATGATGAGGTGGATGATTTCAGTGTGGCCTTCCGATACTATTTTGATGTCATTATCAAGCCTTTCAGCCGTTTTATGCTCATGGCGCTGGATAAGATAGATAACCTTGAGATCGATGCTATTTGTACCGGTCACGGGCCTATTTTGAGGAAAAACTTCAAGCAGATCATCGAACTGACCCGGCTCTGGTCGGAAAAGTTTGTAGTTCATCCCTATAAGAATAAAATATTTATTCCCTACGTATCGGCTTATCGAAACACGGGAGAGATCGCCAAAGAGATTGCCCGAGGAATCCTGAGCACCGGAAACAATGAAGTGGAAATGATGGACATCGAGCATGTGCATCTCGGAGAGCTGGAAATGAAACTGACCCAAAGCAATGCCATCATCGTAGGAAGCCCTACCATCAACCAGAATATCCTTTTGCCGATTTACAGGCTGTTTTCGGTGGTGAACCCTTATCGCGATCACCGGAAACTGGCTGGCGCTTTCGGGTCTTATGGCTGGAGCGGAGAAAGCAGACAGTTGCTGGAAGTCAACCTTAAAGCATTAAAATTTAATTTCTTTGGCGAAGGACTTTTCATAAAATTTTCACTTTCAGAAGAAGAAAAAGCCAAAGCGTTCGAATATGGCCTGAATTTTGCAATAGAATTGCAGAAAATCAACGAAAGTTAACTTTTTTTATGCTCTTGCCAGGTATATTTTTTAGTAATTTAGAGCATTGATAGGGTTAACTACAAGAAGACTTAACGTTATGTCGAAAAGAACTGCTCTGAAATTCAAAATTGCCGTCTTAAGTATGCTGCTTCTGGCTGTAAGTATGCCTTCGAAAGCACAATCCCCGCGAAGTGTTGCAAGGAAATTCACGAAAGATATCCAAGAAAATCATAAAACCATTCTGATCAAAGAACCTGATTTTCTGTACAAGTTTAACCTGAAGTACCAGGATGCAAAGCTGACCAAAGCAGAGCAGGATTCTATAGCGTGGGTCAAGTCTGATTTTGTGAAAAATATTACGGACTCCATTTTTATGCATTTTTTCGTCGAAGGCTATGTTAGTGAGCTTAAGAAATTTGGCTTGCAGCCGTTTCTAAATAAAATGCCCATTCCTTCCAACAAACCCGATTTTTATGCGGATATCGTGCAGGCTGAACTTGAAGAACAGTACTATCCATATTCTGACACAGCATTTCTGGACAACAAACCTTACATTTTTAAGAGAAACCTGAATGCAATGGATGTGAACTTTTGGTTTAAGGTTTTTCCGGCAGCCATGGCAGAGGAGAAGGATCTGAAGGTTTATTTCGCTGAAAATCTTCTGGTGGATAACATTGACGGAGGATTTTCGATGAATGACAAAGGCACGCTGGTTTACTATTTTAAAATAGAGAAACTGACAATCAGTAAGATATACACATATGCCGACGGGTTGGGCAGGACTTATGCCGATTTCACTTTCGATCAGTTGTTGAATAATTACCTGAAGAAAGAAGTTCCGGCGTCGAAGCTGGATGGTAAGTACTGGCATTACGATCCTGTATATAAAAAGCTTTATATCGGAGATGAGTACAGGTTTATAGAGATCAATCAATAAAATCTCAGTTTCTGTTTTTTTGTCCGTCTATAAATAAGTCCTAACTTTGTTCTTGTATGAATGAGATGCTTATATACGTCCCTAAAGAAACCAATAGGGTGCACTATGTGTTTAACCTGGTTTTTGATAATTTACTGAAAATTAAGCATAACATCACCACCGATCTGGATTTTTTTCAGTCTGCGGATCAGCCGAAAATGCTTTATGGAATCAAGGCACACACGGACGATCTCTTTTTCAGGGCACATGGCGTATTGTTTGAGCGTGGTGTCCGTAATTTTGAATTTAACTTCTCAGAATACGCCGGAAATCCTACCTTTTTCCAGGTTTACGATACGGATTCGGTATTACCGTTTGATATTTTTGCCGCCATTTTTTACATGGTGACGCGCTATGAAGAATATTTGCCTTTTGTCCGCGATAAGCACGGACGTTTTACGGCACATTTAAGTCTGAGCAAACAGCTAAACATCCTTGAAAAGCCCATTGTGAACATCTGGGCGCTGGAGATCAAAAAGATCATCTTAAAAAGATACCCGGATTTTGCTTTTCCGGAAAAGAAATTCCGTTTCTTGGCTACCTATGATGTGGATTCTGCCTGGGCTTATTCGCAAAAGAGCCTGTTTCGTATTCTGGGCGGTTATTACCTATCCCTTAAGAAATTTGATTTTAAGGAAATGGCTACAAGGACCAGGGTGCTGTTTGGGAAACAAAAAGATCCTTTTGATACTTTTGACCTGCAACTGGCCTATCAGAAAAAATACAATCTGCGCACCATTTACTTTTTCCTTTTCAGCCGTTACAGTAGGTATGATAAGAACATCAATATTTATAACCGGAAATTTCGCCGTCTTGTGAAATGGATTGCCGATTATGCAACCATCGGACTGCACCCTTCTTACTATTCCTCAGAACAGCCGGAGTTGCTTAAAAATGAGCTTTCCCGCCTGACGGACCTGCTGAAAATTGACATTCGGCACAGCCGTCAGCATTTCTTAAGACTGATGTTGCCGGATACTTATCAGAATATCATTGAAAATGACTTGCAGGAAGATTATACCATGGGTTACGCAGCAGCACCCGGATTCCGCGCAGGTATTGCCGATACGTATCGCTTTTATGATCTGGCGCTTGAAGTGGAAACTAAATTGCGAATTCATCCCTTTGCAGTGATGGATGGCACATTACGGGATTATATGTATCTATCACCGGATCAGGCCATTGATAAGATAAAACAACTCATTCAGGAAGTGAAAGACGTAAAAGGGACGTTTATCTCTATTTGGCACAATGATGCCCTCAGTGAGGAAAAGCGATGGAAAGGTTGGCGACGCGTTTACGAAGCGTTACTGGAAATGGCAACAGCAGAGTAATCTAACCTAAAAAATACTATCCCATGATACATTATCTTCCCAATAATGAGATCGATAAACAAAAATGGGATTATGCCGTAAAACACTCGTTTAACGGCAATATTTATGCTTTTTCGTGGTATCTCGATTTGATCCATGAAGGATGGGAGGCTTTAGTTGAAGATGATTATGAGCGTATTATGCCCTTGACGGGGGGTAGGAAATGGGGGATAGGATATTTGCTGCAGCCTTTCTTCGCGCAACAGCTGGGCGTGTTTTCAACAAACATCCTTACCGGCGAGCATGTGGCCGATTTCATCAAAAATATTCCCCGGAAATTTGCTTTTGTCCGGATGAATCTGAACATTCACAATCACCCTGATATGACTGCTCCCTACGAGCTTGTAGAGAACAAAAATCATTTGTTGGACCTGATACACGATTACAGAAAGCTTTCTGCACATTACTCTCAGAACACGAAGCGGAATCTGAAAAACAGCCTGAAACAGAACCTGAGCCTTTCCAAAAACCTCAATCCCACCCAGGTGATCAGCCTTTTCAGAGACAACAAAGGAAAGGAAGTAAAACATTGGAGAGATGAGGAATATCAACGGCTGCAGCGACTGATGTATGCTGCCATACACAAAGGTAAAGGAGTTACCTATGGCGTTTATACTACGAGCAATCAGCTTTGTGCTGCCGCCTTTTTCCTGCTGGAAAATCAACATCTGATCTTCTTGTTTTCGGGGAGCAACAGGGAAGCGAGAGAAAATGGAGCCATGACTTTTTTGTTTGATAACGTCATTAACGAATTTGCAGGTACTCAGGTCGTTCTCGATTTTGAAGGTTCCAACGATGAAAATCTGGCCCGATTTTACCGTGGTTTTGGAGCCAAAGAAGTGTATTACAAAGTTCTGAAATATAATATGTTACCTTTCCCGTTAAAGCAGCTTACGAATGGAGGGTTCCGGTATTTCAAGTGACGGGTTAAAACTTTCTTGAAAAGTTTCTGTTGCTGAACAACAGATTTTGGTTTTAATCCATTATTTTTGTAGCAACAAGATAATTATGACAGTAGAATTAGGAAAGAAAAATTCGGTTTTAAATCAGTTTATCTCTGAAGTAAGGGATGTCAACGTTCAGAAAGACAGGCTCCGTTTCAGGAAAAATCTGGAACGCATAGGAGAGATTTTTGCATACGAGATCAGTAAGGAATTGGAATATATTGAAAAAGAGGTTGTTACACCTTTAGGTACGGCAAAAGTCAATGTCTTGAAACACCATCCACTGCTGGCCACTATTTTAAGGGCGGGTCTGCCGTTGCACCAGGGGATGCTGAATTATTTTGATCATGCCGGAAATGCTTTTGTATCAGCGTACCGCAAATATGATCATGACGAAGATTTTATTATTAAACTGGATTATATTTCTTCTCCCAGTGTGGACGGGGCTGTGCTCATTTTATGTGACCCCATGCTGGCTACCGGCGGTTCTCTGATCGCCTCTTTGAAAGGACTGCTCGAAAAGGGCGAACCCAGTCAGATTCACATTGTTTCGGTGCTGGCAAGCCCGGTAGGCATCGAAAACCTGAAAAAAAGCTTTTCCAAGAAGAAAATCAAAATATGGACCTGTGCTATCGACGATGAATTAACTGCCAAGGCATACATCGTCCCTGGTTTGGGAGATGCCGGAGACCTGGCTTATGGCCTAAAAGAAGATGAATTATGAAAAACAGCAAGCTCGTCAAGGAAAATATCAGAATTTCCCTGAATTCAGTCAGAAGTCACCTCATTCGTACCATTTTAACAGTGATGATCATCGCTTTTGGTATCATGGCCCTGGTAGGTATCTTTACCGCTATCGATGCCGTAAATTATTTCCTGAAAGAGAACTTTGCCATGATGGGCGCCAATACTTTCAACCTGAGTAACAGAAGCTTAAGGGTGCATATCGGGCGTCACAGAAGCAATGCAAAGCCCTATTCTATCATTACTTATGCTCAGGCACAGCAGTTTAAGGATGATTATCATTTCCCGGCCGTCACTTCGGTGAGTATCACCGGGACCGGTACGGCGACATTAAAATATGAATCCGAAAAAACTGACCCGAATATTCGGGTAATCGGGATAGACGAAAATTATCTGGCAACTTCCGGACAGAATCTTTCTCAGGGAAGAAATTTCACAGCTCGTGAAACCCGTGAAGGCGACCATCTTGTCATTCTCGGGAGCGATATCGTGAAGAAACTGTTTCCGGATACGCCCGATCCGGTGGGAAAAATTATCAGCATCGGTCCCGGCCGTTATAAGGTGCTTGGAATTCTGAAATCAAAAGGATCCAGCGCCGGATTTAGCGGCGATTTGTCCTGTTTGCTTCCGCTGAATAACGTACGTCAGTATTTTTCCAGGCCCAACATGAATTATAATATCAGCGTCATGGTTAACAATCCTTCACAGATGGATGCAGCCATCGGCGAAGCGACCGGGACGTTCCGTCTGGTGCGTAACGACCGCCTGGGAGAACAGGATTCTTTTACCATTATCAAGAGTGATAGTGTGGCCAATATGTTCATTTCCCTGACCGGAAAGATCAGGTGGGGGGCGATGGCCATAGGCCTGATAACCCTTTTGGGAGCCGCTATCGGGCTGATGAACATTATGTTGGTCTCGGTAACGGAAAGGACCCGTGAAATCGGCATACGGAAAGCCCTGGGGGCACGACGGCATACCATCCGGAACCAGTTCCTGTTCGAGGCGGTTGTGATTGCACAAATCGGAGGTATTGTAGGTATTATTATTGGTGTGATCATCGGGAACGTGGTATCCATGATCACCAAGAGTGCTTTTGTTGTGCCCTGGATGTGGGTCCTTGGAGGAATACTGCTGACCTTTGTGGTGGCTCTGATATCCGGAATTTTGCCTGCAAATAAGGCTGCCGGACTGGATCCCATTGAATCTTTACGCTACGAATAACCTTTTTGGTTTCATTTTTTCACAATTCATACAAGCTTTCCTGAAATAGGCTCATGATTTGGGCTTGTTTTCCGTTCGATATTCCAACCATCAAT
>CAYWBO010000002.1:24344-32748 GCA_964456625.1 uncultured Lentimicrobiaceae bacterium
CTAAATAATTGATTTATGTTTGTAATCAAATATGAAATTTACAAATGTAATAATGTACAAATATAAATTCATGTACTTAACTATAATAATATAAACCAATGTAAATCAGTACATCTTAAAATTATTATCAAATTTAAGCCAATTGGCCTGGGTGCCTTCATTAAAAATTAAATAAAAATACAATATAACTTATTTAATACCAGACTTATTATTTATTAAAACTAAATTGTACTTTATATAAAATGAATCAGTGGACATACTTATTAATTGAGTAATAATTTTAATATAACAAGCTGATAATTAGTTTATAATAATAAATAAACTGTAAATGAATATAAATTTCTATGTGTTACAAATGTAAATTATTAAAATAAATCAAAATATGAATAAAAATCGTTACTTTGTATTACATTTGTAAATAAAAAATTTCCTGATGGTTGACAGAATTAAATCAATAATGGATTACTATCATTTGAGTCCGGCACAGTTTGCTGACAGGATCGGTTTTCAGCGTTCAGCGTTATCTCATGTATTGTCGGGAAGAAACAATCCCAGCCTTGATTTTGTTTTAAAGGTTAAGTCCTCATTTCCTGATATTAACCTGGACTGGCTTACATTGGGAGCGGGGAATCAATTTGACGATGCTGCTATTGCCCCGAACGAGAAGCTTCGTACTGGTGAGGAACCGGAGATTTCCGGCCTGATGGATCGTGAAATAACATCAAAACACGAAGAAGAACAGAGCATCACAATGAATCCGTCCCTTGAGGTTGAAAAAGCGCATCGAATTGGATCGGAAGAAATAAAATCGAAAGAATATCAGCCGGTTACAACTGGTAAAAACATTCGAAAGATCATTCTTCTTTATGATGACGGTAGCTTTTCGGAGCATGTACCTGAAAAATAAAAAAAAGGCTTGCCGTTATCCGGCAAGCCTTTTATTGTGTGGTTCATTCGAACTTTATACCCATTCTCTTTTGGAAAAGAAAAATCCGCTTTCGATGATGGCGTTTTCGTCACTATCGGAACCGTGAACGGCGTTGGCTTCAATGCTGGTTCCGTATAAGGCCCTGATGGTACCTTCAGCAGCATTTTCAGGGTTTGTAGCGCCAATATAATCGCGGTAAGACTTTACTGCGTCTTCTTTTTCGAGTACGGCTGCGATAATTGGTCCCGAGGACATAAAGTCGGTCAAGCCGTTGTAAAAGGGACGTTCTTTGTGGACGGCGTAAAATTCCATGGCATCTTCTTTGCTCATGCTGGTCATTTTCAGTGCCTTGATTTTAAATCCGCCTTCCAAAATCTTTGCAATAATGTTTCCCATGTAGCCCTTTTTCATGGCTGTGGGCTTGATCATTGTAAATGTGATGTTTCCTGCCATTAGTCTTTGATTTTAATTTTGCGCAAAAATAACAGAAATTTCCTGATGCTCCGGTTTTATCCGAATTACGCTCAAAAATAAACGGATTCTCATATTTATACATGATTTAACGACTTGACAATCAATTATATGGTTGTATTGTATTTTCACCCGTAATTGTGAAGATGGTTTGTTTTGGAGAATTCGTTAACTTCGCGCCTCACTATTTTCAATTTATGTTTGATCATATCCAATTACAGAAAGTCGGGAAATTGCTTTCCCAACCTAAAAATATTGCCCTTGTTTCGCATAAAAATCCGGATGGAGACACGATCAGTGCCGCGTTGGCGATGATGCATTATCTGCGGAAAAAGGGTCACAGTATCAGTATGTTAATTCCCAATCAATATCCTGATTTTTACAGTTGGATGCCTGGATGCGAAGAATTTATCATTTTTGACAAAAATGCGGCATTGGTTCGTGAAAAGGTGGCAAATGCCGATATTATTTTTTGTCTCGATTTCAACCGCATGAGCCGAACCGGCAATGTAGCACCTGACCTGATCAAGGCCACCGCTGTAAAAATCGTCATTGACCATCATTTGGAGCCCTCTGAGGAGTTCGATTACTATTTTACGTATGTCGATACTTCATCGACCGGTGAGCTCGTATATGAGTTTATAGAGGCTATGGGAGACAAAAATCTGATTGACAAGGATATTGCACTTGCATTGTACACGGCCATCATGACGGATACAGGTTCTTTTAGTTATAGTTGCGATCACCCGAGGACTTTTCAGATCACCTCTGAACTGATCGATAAAGGAGTGGAGCCTTCATTGATGCATAAGCTTGTGTATGATACGTTTACGGAAAGCCGCCTGCGGCTTCTGGGCTTTGCCATCAGCGAACGCATGATGGTATGGCGGGACCTTCATGCCGCTGTGATCTATCTCGACAGAAAAGATCTGGATCGCTTTGATTACCGTGTGGGAGATACCGAAGGCGTGGTGAATTATCCGCTTTCTATGGCAGGTGTGAATTTGTCGGTTTTATTGAGTGAAAAGGACAAAGTGATCAGGATGTCGTTCAGATCTAAGGGGAAGTTCAATGTAAATGAGCTGGCAGCGGCACATTTCGAAGGGGGAGGACATAAAAACGCTTCCGGCGGAACTTCCGCGTTGACCATGATCGAAACGATCGGCAAACTGAAAGAAGTTGTTCAGCAATATAAGGAGGATCTCGATTATAAAATCAGCATATAATGCGAAACTTATCCACTTTCTGGATTGTTTTATTTTCTGTATTCCTGGCTTCCTGTTCTGGAAATCAGCGATCAGGGGGGGCAAAAAGCAAAATCAATCTTACTGAAAACCAATTGATTCAGCTGAATAAAAAGTGGGTCGCCAGGGAAAATGCTGAAATTATTGATTTTATCAGGCGGAAGCACTGGGACATGAAGGAAACCCCGACAGGGCTTCGTTATATGATTTACCATCAGGGAAACGGCGAAAGGGCAAAAGTAGGAGCGCTGGCAACAATTGCGTATACTGTGAGCTTGCTTAACGGAACAATAGTATATTCTTCGGCTCAGAGTGGCCTGAAAACCTTTCGAATTGGTCATAGTAGAGAAGTTAGCGGCCTGGAGGAAGGAATTATTTTGCTAAAAGTAGGCGATAAAGCAAAATTCCTATTACCTTCGCATCTTGCATATGGATTGTCCGGTGACGGTCGTAAGATTCCGCCCGATGTCCCGATAATTTATGATGTGGAATTAGTTCAATTAAAATAATTTTAAAAAATGAAAAAACTCTTAATCATTGCTTTAGCCCTTATGGCGGGCGGTTTTTTTCTTACTTCCTGTAACAAAGGAGTAAACAAACATCCGGGATTCGAGAAGACGGCGGATGGACTTTACTACAAATTTTATCACAAAAGTAACGACACAACAAAAGCAAGACAGGGTGAATTCTGTGAAGTTCAGCTTGTTTACGGAACTAAGGATTCGTTGTTGTTCAACAGCCAGAAACTTCCTGTGTCACAGCTTCCGCTGAAAATTCCGGTTATCAAATCGATTTATCCCGGCGATATCTACGAAGGTTTGTCGATGATGCATGTAGGTGACAGCGCCAAATTTTTTACCAACGCAGATTCCGTGTTTAAAAAACTTTTCAGGATGCCGCGTGTTCCCAAGTTTGTGGATTCAACTGGAGATGTTTATTTCTCTGTGAAATTGTTGGGCGTAAAGACCGCTGCTGAGCTTCAGAAAGAAGAAGCCGCTAAAATGGTCAAGCTTCAGGCACAGGAAAATAAAGACAGAGAAGCTTATCTGCAAGAGCACAAGATTCATGTGAAACCTACCAAAGATGGTTTGTACTTCATTTCCAAGAAACCGGGCCACGGACCTCATCCGAAAGACGGTGAACTGGTTTCCGTACAATATACCGGATATCTTTTGAACGGTACGAAATTCGACAGCTCTATCGACCGTGGTAAACCCTTCGAATTCACACTTGGAAAGCATCAGGTAATCCAGGGATGGGATGAAGGAATAGCCATGCTGAGAAAAGGCGGTACCGCTACGTTGATCATTCCTTCTTCACTGGCATATGGGCCAAGAAGCATGGGGCCGATACCATCTTACTCAACACTGGTATTCGACGTACAACTGGTCAACATCCAGAAAGCACCTGCCAAGAAAAAATAATCTTGTTTTTGAATACAAAAAAAGCCTGAGCTCAGAAAGCTCAGGCTTTTTTATTTCCGGTGACTTATATTTAAAGCTTTTGCTTTTGGTAAATGGCCCGAGGGGCTGTAATCCACATTGTTATACCGCGGGCGATCATGAATAATTCCAGCGCCAGCCAAAGACCATTGTTCCCTAAAATATGAATGGTACTGTAATAGACAGGCAGAAAAATGACAAAAGCAGAAATGATCATGGTATTTCGCATGGCTTTGGAGGCTGTCACACCGACGTAAATCCCATCCCAGATAAAAGCTGCAATGCTGGTCAAAGGAAGCATCACTATCCAGAAATAAAAATTCCTTGAGACACTCATGATTTGGATGTTATTGGTCATGATTTTCATCAGAATGTTAATTCCCGAAAGAAAGATAATACTGGTTAGCAGAGCGATTCCGAAGCCCCATTTAAAGAGATGCAGCACGGTTCTCTTCAGTTCGGACAGGTCCCGTGCCCCCTTGGCTTTTCCAGAAAGGGCTTCGCCGGCAAAAGCAAAACCGTCGGCAAAGTAGGAAAACAGGAAAAAGAACTGGAATAGCAATGAGTTGGCGGCCAGGATATTATTCCCGAGTTTGGCGGACTCGCTGGTGAAAAACGACAGCATCAGGATCAGGATCAGCGTGCGGATGAAAATATCGGAGTTGACGGAGAAAAATTTCATCAAAGCGCTTTTCTGGAACAGCTCGGCCAGCTTCCACCAGTGAACGTAATGTTTGTACTTTTTGAAAAGAAAAAGGAAGGCTACCAACAGTCCAGAATACTGGGCAATGACGTTGGCCAGCGCCACGCCGTTCGAGGTCATCTTCATGACATAAACCAGGAAAAAGTTCATGCCGATGTTCACCACATTGACAATCAGCACGATCAACATGGGGATTTTGGCATTCTGCATTCCGAGATACCAACCGTAGAAGCTGTACAACGCCAAGGTGGCCGGTGCGGCATAAATCCTGATGTAAAAATACTGCCGGGCCAGCGCTTTCACATCCTGTTCTCCACTCAGCAAGTGAAAAGCCACCCACTGAATCGGGTACTGAAATAAGATTAACAAAAGGGCAAACGAAAAAGCAACCAGCAGTGAACGCTGCAATCCCAGCCCGATTTCCTTGTCATCGTGAGCACCTGTAGCCTGAGCTGTAAAACCGCTGGTACCCATTCTCAGGAAACCGAAGCTCATGTACAGCACATTGAATACGGTGGTTCCCAGGGCAATAGCACCTACGTAAATGGCGCTGTCGGCGCGTAGGTGACCCATCAGCGCGAAGTCTGCCATCCCCAAGAGGGGAACGGTCAGATTGGAAATGACATTAGGAATGGCCAGACGCAGGATATCGCGATCGAGTTTGCCCGGTTTTATTGCCATGTTTTCAGGTTAACGCTTGTGAAGGCCGCACTCGCGGGTTTCAGGATTTTCCCACCACCACCTGCCGGCACGGATGTCTTCACCCAGTTCAATGGCCCGCGTGCAAGGCTGGCAGCCGATGCTGGCAAATCCCTTTTTGTGTAGCGGATTTACAGGAATATGATTCTTTTCCACATAATTCCAGGCATCTTTTTCTTCCCAGTTGGCCAGCGGATTGATCTTCACAAGATGATTATTGTTGTCAAATTCTATAAACTGAAGCTCGGTTCTTGTGCTTGACTGGCTTCTGCGCAACCCGGTGATCCAAGCATCAAGTCCCTGCATGGCCCGTTGCAGTGGTTTTACTTTTCTGACATGACAGCAGAGCTTTCGGTTTTCAATACTATCGTAAAACAAATTAATTCCTTTTTGGGAAACCATCTGTTCAACATCCTTTGGATCAGGAAAATAAACCTGAATTTTTATATCGTATTTTCGATTGGTCCGGTCGATCAGATCGTAGGTCTCAGGAAAAAGCCTCCCGGTATCCAGTGTGAAAATCCTGGCAGTCGGGTCGATTTGGCAAAGCATGTGGGTCAGCACCTGGTCTTCCAGTCCCAGGCTGGTGGACAGGGCTATTTTTCCTTGAAATTGATTCAGTGAAAAAGCAATAATCTCTTCAGGCGATGCGCCCTTCAACTGTGCGTTCCAATCCTCGAGTGTAGCGGTATCAATCATAAATCAGTTTTAAAAGTGTTTTAAAGCACAAAAGTAAGAGAAATTTTCCCAGTGTCCTGCGATTGTGTATTTTTGAAAAAACAGAGCTATGAAGGTCCATTTTATCGCGATCGGGGGCAGCGCCATGCACAACCTGGCCATTGCTTTGAAGTTGAACGGATTTGAAGTCAGCGGTTCCGATGACGAGATTTTCGAACCTTCGAAAAGCAGGTTGGAAAAATACGGCTTGCTGCCGAAGCAATCCGGCTGGCACCCGGAACATATTTCCGGGGATCTGGATTTCATCATTTTAGGGATGCATGCGCACCTTGACAATCCTGAGTTGGTTCGTGCGCAAGAGATGGGACTAAAAATCTATTCCTATCCCGAATTTTTATACGAACATTCCAAAAACAAAAAACGCGTTGTGATCGGAGGAAGTCACGGCAAGACGACCATCACTGCCATGGTAATGCATGTATTGAAATATCATCATCTGGAATTTGATTACCTGGTGGGATCGAAACTCCGTGATTTCGAAGTGATGGTCAGGCTCAGCGACAACGCGCCTTTGATGATCTTTGAAGGAGATGAATATTTGAGTTCCCCGCTGGACCGAAGGCCCAAATTCCACTGGTATCATCCTCATTTGGCACTGATCACAGGCATTGCCTGGGACCACATCAATGTTTTCCCGACTTTTGAAAATTATCAGGAACAGTTTGAAAAGTTCCTGGATCTGGCAGAACCGGGAGCCACGATTGTTTATAATACAACCGATCCCAACGTCAAAAGGATCGTTGAAAACGCATCTGGAAAGCTGCAGAAAATACCTTACGATCTGCCTGAATATGAAATAGAAGATGGAACAACTTATCTGAGAGAAGACGGAACGATGATTCCTTTAATAGTTTTCGGCAAACACAACCTGATGAATCTGGCCGGAGCACAATTGTTGTGTGAAGAGCTGGGTGTCAGTCGTCCGGAGTTTCTGGAGGCCATTCAAAGTTTTGAGGGGGCCAGCAACCGCCTGGAACTGGTTTATCAGGGAAAAGGGGGCCGGCTTTTTAAAGATTTTGCACATGCACCTTCCAAGCTGAAAGCCACACTGACAGCCGTCAGGGAACAGTTTCCCGATCAGCATCTGGTGGCTTGTTTTGAACTGCATACATACAGCAGTCTGAATCCCGGGTTTCTGGTACAGTATGAGGATGCATTAAATGAAGCAGATGAAGCCGCCGTTTATTTTAATCCGCATGCACTGCTGATCAAAAGAATGCCGGTACTGAAGCCGGAAGATATCCGGTCGGCTTTCGGAAGAGCAGACCTTCAGGTCTTTGATGATTCTGAAAATATGCAGCGCTGGCTGTTTGACAGATCGCATAACAATACCGTTTTCCTGATGATGAGT
Source organism: uncultured Lentimicrobiaceae bacterium (assembly GCA_964456625.1). Classification (GTDB taxonomy): domain Bacteria; phylum Bacteroidota; class Bacteroidia; order Bacteroidales; family F082; genus Sulfidibacterium. The sequence continues at coordinate 31,921 of CAYWBO010000002.1, forward strand.
TCTGGAAACTTCAACGGAATCGATTTTCCATCCTATGGCAAAAAGTTGCTGGATTAAAACTACTAATACGTCACTTTTGGATTAAGCCGCTTGCTTTGCCTTGAAAAAGACGGAAGTCACCAGTTCGATGAGGAAACCGTAGATCATACCTAATACGATGGTGGAGACCAGCATCATGGTGGGTGAAAATTCCGGATTTTCCGGGCCGCCCATGGCGCCGAAACCCATCGGAAGGCTGAAGACAAAGCCCATGATAATACCGTGTAATGACCAGTGCTTGAGGCTAAAGCTGCTGATGCCGATGGCCACGCCGATCAGGGTTCGGCTCAAAATAATACTGATGGCCAGGGCGGTCGGTACCGGGGTGGAACCACCCGAAGCCAGACCGTAACAAACAAACCCGAAGATCAGCCCCATGACCGTGCTGATAAGTAATCTTTTTGTTTTCATATCGCTTTCTTTTTACAGTGAGTAATTTGTGGTTGTTATGTTTGTTAGCAATTGTCGCTGAAAGTTGCTCTGTACTTAATCTTTGGTGTTAAAATATGTTGAATGGGTTAATATGAGCTTTCAAATATAACGAAAAAATTTTCGAACTGCAATCACAAGATGTTTGTATGCTGCAATTTATTGGAATAAGGTTGGCAAAAGTAAGCTGCTGTTGCGATTGCAGGCGGGATAAAAAAAAGGCTTTCTCAGCATCTGAGAAAGCCTTCGTATTTATAAGTTTCTGAACTATCCGTTCATGGAAATCAGAAATTCCTCGTTTGTTTTGGTAAACTTCATTTTGTCTTTCAGGAATTCCATGGCTTCGATGGGGTTCATGTC
>CAYWBO010000002.1:32848-76449 GCA_964456625.1 uncultured Lentimicrobiaceae bacterium
ATCTGGCGGGCGGCACCGAAGAAACGTTTTGGTTTCTGAAGTGCATTGGCTTCCACACCACCGGAGAGCACTTTTCCGGAAGCCGGTGAAACCGTATTATAAGCCCTGGCTAGACGCGTAATCGAGTCCAGTAAGATCACCACATCGTGACCGCTTTCCGTCATCCGTTTGGCTTTTTCGAGCACCAGGTTGGCAATTTTCACATGTTTCTCTGCCGGTTCGTCGAAAGTAGAAGCAATCACTTCGGCGTTTACGCTCCGTGCCATATCGGTGACCTCTTCAGGACGTTCGTCGATCAGCAAAATGATCAGATAAACTTCCGGGTGGTTCAGAGCAATCGCATTGGCAACTTCTTTTAAAAGCACAGTTTTACCGGTTTTAGGCTGGGCCACAATCAAACCGCGCTGTCCTTTTCCGATGGGGCAGAACATATCCATGATCCGGGTAGAAATCGTCTCTTTGGCATGTCCCGTCAGAGAGAATTTTTCCTGCGGGAAAAGCGGAGTGAGATAATCGAAGGGGATCCTGTCGCGGATTTCTTCAGGTGTTTTGTTATTGATGGAAATCACCTTGATCAACGGGAAGTACTTTTCCCCTTCTTTCGGAGGACGAATGGTACCACGAACCGTATCTCCGGTTTTCAGACCAAACAATTTTATCTGTGACTGCGACACATAAATATCATCCGGTGAGTTCAGATAATTGTAATCTGAAGATCTGAGAAATCCGTAACCGTCGGGCATGATTTCCAAAACACCTTCTGAGTCGATAATTCCTTCCAATTCAAAGGAATACAATGCTCTTTGCGAATCTTTTGCAGTATTATCTGCATTTTGTTTGTTGTTTTCGGGAGCAGGGTCGGAGACAGGTTTTGCCGTTTCTTTTACTTCTGCCGGAGCCTGCGCTTTGGTTTCTTCGTTTTGGATCGGTTTCGTTTCCTGTTCCGGTTCTGATCCTGGAATTCTTCTTCTTTTCTTTTTGGCTTCGAACTGTTCCAGATGTGATTTGCGTTTGGCGTGTGCCCCATCAGCACCGGTATTTTCAAAAAAAGTTTTTTCTTTAGCTTCTTTAGGCGCAGCCATCTTTTCTTTGGAAACCGGGACTACAGGTTCTTGTCTGGCATTTTCCTCAGCAGGTTTTGATTCTGCGGCAGGTGCTGCTTTTTGTTCTGTTTCTTTTTCAATCTTCACACTGGGATTTGAAGAAGCAACGGGCGTTGGTGTTTTGGCCGGTCTTCCCCTGCGTGAACGGGTTTTGGGCTTTTCCGGAGTCTGGGCGCCCTCTTTCTTTTGGCCATCAGCGTCTTTCACCTCCTTTTTAGCAGTAGGCCCGGGATTGTTCCTTTTGTGATCTTGTCTTTCGCTGGGCTTTTTCCTTTCATTTTCCGTTGTGACGGTTGAAGGATTGGCAGCCTGATGATCCAGTATCTGATAGATTAAGTCTTGTTTTGATAGCCGGTCAGTCTTGCCAATATTCAATTCCTCGGCGATTTGACGCAGCTCCGGTTCCAGCTTACTGTTAAGCTCTACAATATCATACATATATCTTAAATTAAATTCATTAAGGTCAGAAAAATAAAACCGAATTAATTCTCGTGGTTTGCCTAAATAGAAAAATCTTAAAAAAGGAAATTTTAATAGGATTAATTAGTGGCGCAAATATACAAAATTTTAATATACAACGTAAAATGATTTATTATCTTTTTCACTGGCCGCCAGGGACTAAAAGTGTCCCCGGGAAACTTTTTTATATATAAATATTATATTGTTTTTTATGTAAATTATTGATAGATAGTAAAGTAATATCTATCCGACTACTATTATAACAAAGAAAAGCGGCTGTCTTAAATTTTATTAAAAAGGTTATGAACAATTTTGTTGCCATTAAACGGAGTTTCAGCCTGAAAACTACAGCCAATGGTTTGATTTATACCAGGCAATGGTTTCGGCCATTCCTGTCTTCAGATCATAGGCTGCTTTGAAGTCAAAATCTTTCCTGGTTTGCCCTGAATCACAAAGCCAATTGGTGCATGTCAGCGCCTGAACTTTGTCAGGATTCAGTACCGTTTGTTTGTGAAACAGGTGAGAAACAGGTTCCGCCACCATCGAGATCCATTGGATCATGAATCTGGGTATCGCGATTTTCAGACATTTTTTACCCAGGATATCTTTCACAATTTCAGCCAGGTCTTCACTGGTGTATGTTTGTCCGTCGGTAACGAAGTAAGATCTGTTCACGACATCAGATTCCAGGCTCAGAAATATGAGCCGGGCCAGGTCTTTTACATAAACGAAGCTGAGGTACTGTTTTTTTCTTCCGATGTAAAACTCAAAACCGTGGGTTACCGCTCTGATGTATACGAAGTAGTCCTTTTCCCGGGGGCCGTAAACCCCTGTAGGCCTGATGATCAGATAAGGGAAATTTTCGAGCGATTTTAAATATTGCTCTGTCTTTAATTTGCTTTTCCCGTAAAGGGAAAAAGGGTGAGGGGCGTCTGTTTCGCGCACCGGCTTCATCGTTTTTTCGTCTCCTGGTCCATAAGCCTCAAGGCTGCTCATATACAGAAATTTATCCGGGACACAATTACTTTCTATGAGGGCTTCAGCCAAATTTCGGGTGTTTTGATAATTTACCGTAAGGAAATCCTTTTTGTTGATGGATTTTGTCACGCCGGCGTTTTGGACGATGTAATGAAAACGAATCCCTTTCCCGGCAAGATCTTTAAAATTCCTGATCAGTCTTGATTTGTCAGCAAGATCCATGGTAAGAATCCTGATATTTTCATCTTTTAAATACAGGGTCTTACTGGTGCTGCGGATGCCGGCATAAACCTGATAACCGCGCCCGACAGCCTCTTTGGCCAGAAAGCTTCCGATAAACCCGCTTGCACCTGTTATCAGTACATTTTTCATCCCATCTGTGTTGAAAAGAAACCGGGCAACAAAGGTATTATTTTTTGCTCAAAGCTATTTTTCTAACTAATTATGATAAGAGGCGAAAATTTTTAGATGAAATTGATAATTGTCTGATATTCAGTTTCTAAATTTTAAGTTTGGAAACTTCTCGCATCTAAATAAAACCAAAGAAAGTAATGAAAGGCTCTCCATTTTGCCGCGACCGGATTTTGGTATAAATTCATTCGAAATTTTATAACTTTGTAAAAAGGTATCACACTCGAAACTTTAAGAACATTTCCATGATAAAAGAAAATTTAGTGGCGTATTTCAATGCGGCTATCAAAGAAAACTATGAAAAACCGTCATTGTCGGATTATGGTGGCAGGACGCTGACTTACAAGGAAGTGGGGGAGGCCATCCTGAAATTTCACATCACTTTTGAAAAAACGGGGATCAAACGGGGGGACAAGATTGCGCTGATCGGAAAAAATTCCGCACACTGGGGCGTGGCTTTTCTGTCGATCGTTACGTATGGCGCGGTGGCTGTTCCTATCCTGCCTGACTTTCTCCCGAAAGATGTACATTACATTGTGAATCATTCTGAGTCGAAAGCATTGTTCAGCGCTTCTTCGATCTGGGCTAAGCTCGATATCGAACAAATGATGGACCTTCAGTATGTTTATGGTCTGGAAGAGCTGATGCCTGTCTTTTCGAAAATTGACCATCTGGATGAGATCATTCATTCTCTGAACGGTTCTCTGAAGGAAAAATTCCCGAAAGGGCTGAACGGAAAAACCTTCGAACTCCCTAAAGTCGAGAATTCGGAGCTTGCAGAGATCAGTTATACTTCTGGTACTACCGGTTATTCTAAGGGTGTAATGCTGTTACACAACAGCCTGGCCGCCAATGTGCGCTTTGCGCAAAACCACATGCCGCTGCAATCCGGGGATAAGATCGTTTCATTTCTGCCCTTGGCGCATTCTTACGGGCTGGCATTTGAGTTCCTGTTCCCGTTTTCGCTGGGATGCCATATCACTTTCCTGACCAAAACGCCGACGCCGGCCATCATTACCAGCGCTTTCCAGGAAGTAAAACCGCGGTTGATCCTGTCGGTACCGCTGGTAATTGAAAAGATCTATAAGAAGAGGATACTTCCTCAGATACGGAAAGCACCCATTAACTGGATGTTAAAAACGCCGGGGCTGAACAAACTGATATTTAAAAAAGTTCTCGCAGGCGTAGGCGAAGGTTTTGGGGGCAATTTTGTAGAAGTTGTCGTTGGCGGTGCCGCTTTAAGCGAAGAAATCGAGTCTTTCTTCCGAAAAATCGGCTTTCCGATCACGGTGGGTTACGGGATGACCGAATGCGGCCCTTTGATTTCCTATGCTGCTTCTGCTGAAGCCAAGTTGGGCTCTTGCGGCAAACCGGTAGACAGCCTGGAAGTGAAAATCGATTCGCACGACCCGCAAAACGAAGTAGGAGAGATCATGATGCGCGGCGAAAATGTGATGGTCGGGTATTATAAGAACAAGGAAGCTACGGAACTGGCCATCGACAAAGAAGGATGGCTGCATTCCGGTGATCTGGGCCTCATCGACAAAGACGGTTTCATTTTTATCAAAGGCCGCAGCAAAAGCATGATCCTCGGGCCTTCCGGACAAAATATCTATCCCGAAGAAATCGAATCGGTGATCAACAACAGGGCCTGTGTGGCAGAATCACTGGTGGTGAAAAGAGAAGAAAAGCTGGTGGCGCTGATCTTTCCCGATGAAGAGGTGGTAAAAGCCATGGACCTGACGAAAGAAGCACTGGCGCAGAAACTGGAAGATTACCGGAAAGAACTGAACAAGCATTTTCCCTCTTTTATGGCGGTTACGAAAATGGTGCTTCACCCGGAACCTTTTGAAAAAACGCCCAAACAAAGCATTAAAAGGTTTTTATATGAGTAGATGTCAAAGTGTTGAAAATCAAAAAGTGCTGACCCTTTCTCCGTTGAGGAGGTAATAATTTTATGCAGGACCAGGTTAAATTTCTTCAAAAGGTTGCGGACTTTCTGGTTCGTGATACTGTTTCGGATTTATCAAAAACCGTGGTGGTGTTTCCTAACCATCGTTCGGGGACCTTTCTCAAAAAATATCTGATGGACATGTTGCCGGGAGATTCCTGGTTACCTGAGATCTTGACCATCGATGATCTGATGTTGCGTTTGTCCGGCATGACGACGGCAGATGCGCTGGTGGTGGACTTTGAATTGTACAAGATCCATCAGCAGATTGAAGGTGAAAATGCCAGACCGCTGGAAGATTTTTTAAGCTGGGCCCCTTTGATGCTCAACGATTTCAGTGATATCGACTATTATCTGACGGATGCCCAAACCCTTTTCAGCGAACTCACCGACATTAAAGCACTGGAGCGCTGGAATCTGGGTGAAAAACCGTTGACCGAAATCCAGAAAAACTATCTGAAATTTTTCCAGTCACTCATTGTTTATTATTCCGGGTTAAAAAGCGCCTTAATGGAGAAAAATATGGCGTACAAGGCCATGGCGTACCGTTATGTTGCAGAGCATTACGAAGAAGATATCAAAAGCAAAATAGGATGGGAGCATTTTGTTTTTGCCGGTTTTAATGCTTTGACCGAATCGGAAAAAAAGATGATGGTTTCGTTGAAGAACGATTATCGTTTTGATTATCTGATCGATGCCGATGCGTTTTATTTCGAAAACCACCGGCAGCATCATGAAGCTTCCACTTTCATCCGACAGGCACTTAAAACACTGAAAGTCACGGAACCAGAATGGGTGGAGGACAGACTGGCTAACGATTCGAAGGTTATTGAAGTGGTGGGTGTTCCGAAATACATGGGTCAGGTCGGCTTTGCGGCACAGACCTTGCAAAAATGGTTTTCCACGGAAAATTATGATCCCACCAACACGCTGATTGTGCTTGCTGAGGAAGATCTGTTGATCCCGCTTTTAAATGCGGTTCCTGTGAAAACCGGCAGTGGAACCGCACTGCAATACAACGTGAGCCTGGGTTACCCGGTGAAGGACGGGCCTTTTGCCCAATTTGTGCTTTCCTGGCTTGAAATGCTCATTTTACGGGATGAAGACGCAAGGTCCAGAATTCCGCTTTCTTCTCTGCTGACCTTGTTTAAAAGTCCGATCATGGAGCTGCTGGGACGTAAAGACGATGTAATCCCGTTGTTAAAAGGAATTACAAGTTTTTATGTTGAGGCGGGAACGTTGTTGCAAATGCCTTTTACCGAAGAAACCAAAGTACTTTTTCAACTCCTGTTCGGAAAGCTGACAAAACCCGACGGGTTTTTATTTCATTTAGGAACTTTCCTTCAACAACTACAAACTGTTCCCGAATTCCAGGAGAAGACCAACGCCTTGCTGAATTTTCAACTGGTACTTATTTTCAGGCTCACCAAAGTGCTTCAGGTAATGCTGGAAAGACAAACCGGGGTTTTGAATTTTAAATCTCTGCAAAAGATGATGGTTCAGGTACTGAACCGTCAGGAGGTCAGTCTGAAGGGTGAACCGCTCACCGGCGTTCAGATCATGGGAATGCTCGAAACCAGGAGCCTCGACTTTGAGAATGTCATTATCCTGAGCGCCAACGAAGGGATTCTGCCCAAAACCGGATTCTCGGATTCTTTTATTCCTTTTGACCTGAGAAAAAGCCACGGACTTCCGCTTCCTACTATTAAATCTGCAATTTTTTCCTACCATTTTTTCCGGCTGCTGCAGCGCGCCAGGCATGTGGTTTATTTATATAATTCAGAGCCGGATGTCCTTGGAAACGGGGAACCCAGCCGATTTATCCGGCAGGTGGAACATGAACTCGTTGGGAAGAACGCTAATCTTGTTTTTAAAAAGGAGTTGGTGAATACGCCTTTGCGGGATACCGACATGCAAACCGAGGTAAAAATTGAAAAGACGAGCGAAGTGCTTTCGAAGATGGAAGATCTGGCAGAGAGCGGCATTTCGCCTTCGGCACTGAACGCCTTCATTAAATGTACGTTGCAGTTTTATCTGAAATATGTATTGAAAATTGAAATCCCCGATCAGGTGGAGGCCTCCGTACAGTCAGATACGTTCGGAAGTGTGGTGCACGGGGTGCTGGAAACACTATACAAGCCCTTCACAGGGCAAAAGATCCATACGGAACTTCTTGAAAAAGAGCTTCTGAATCTCGATGCTTTGCTGAAAGAAAACTTCGACAGGCATTACGGAGTTCATGACATGAGTTACGGTAAAAACCTCCTGATTTTTGAGGTTGCCAAAGCGTACATCGAACGTTTCATCAAAAACGACCTTGCCTACCTGAAAACGACGGAACGTCAGTTGGACGGCGTGGAAATGAAGCTTAAAGCTCCTTTTGCCTATTCCGGCGGACAGGTGTACATCAAAGGCATAATCGACAGGATAGACAGGATTCCCGGCGAATCCGGCGTTAGGATCATCGATTACAAAACGGGAACGGTTAATGAATATGATCTAAAGATCAAAGACTGGGATGCATTGATCAGGGATGAAAAGTATTCCAAAGCCTTTCAGGTACTGACTTACGCCTGGCTTTATCTTGCCAAAAACCCGGCCGTTAGCCCGGTGAAAGGAACTTTGATCAGCATGAAATCCGCATCCGGGAAGCCTGTAGAAGTCTCATTTTCAGAGGATCAGGAAATGGATCAGGCGCTTCAGGAATTTGAAACGCAGTTGGGGCTTTTGTTGAAAGAGATGTTTGATGTGTCGAGACCTTTCGTGCAAACGGAGGACCCGGAGCGGTGCGCTTACTGTGATTTTAAAAACCTGTGCAATCGGTAACGGATCGGAATTGAAAAACAGGGCCCCGGTGTTTTACCAAAGGCAACACGTTTGGGCAACTCCCGGTGAAATTAAGCAGGTTTAATGAGAAAATTATTTTACTTTTGCTTTGTTGGTAACTAAATTGACTTCGTAAAAATTAATTCCCGCGATATGGTGGATAGAAAATACAACATCCTTCTTGTTGATGACAGACCGGAAAACCTTCTTACGCTCGAAGGGATTCTGGATAGTCCTGAATTTAATCTGGTTAAGGCCTCATCAGGAAACGAGGCATTAGGGCTTCTTCTGGAATACAATTTTGCCATTGCACTGATCGACGTGCAGATGCCCGGTATGGATGGTTTTGAGACTGCTGAAATTATGAGAAGCAGCGAGCGTACCAAACATATCCCTATTATTTTTATTACGGCCATTAACAAGCAAAGAAAGCATATCTTCCAGGGGTACGAATCGGGAGCGGTGGATTATTTATACAAACCGTTGGATCTGGAGATACTGAAAAGTAAGATATCGGCATTTATTGAGTTTTTCAAATACCGGGAAGCGCTGGAAGAAACAACACAAAAGCTTCAGAATACCATCGAGCAGCTGAATCTGGCTAAAACCGAAGCTGAAGACGCCAACCAGGCCAAGAGCGCTTTTCTGGCGTCCATGAGTCACGAGATCCGGTCCCCGCTCAACGGGATCATCGGAATTGCAGAGTTAGGTCTGCTTGATAAAGACATCGATCCGCTGCAGGCGGAACGTTATCTTGATATCAAGAATTCCGGTCAGAACCTGCTGGAAATCATCAACGACATCCTGGACATTTCGAAGATCGAAGCTGGAAAGCTGGAGCTGGAAGAAATTGAGTTTAGTGTACGTGATGTGGTCGAGAAGGTCTTTAAAATTACCATGGTTCATGTGAAGGACAAAGACGTGGAACTGGTGGTGGATCTGGATCCGGACATTCCCGATATTATCATCGGTGACCCGCTACGGTTGCGCCAGGTGCTGACCAACCTGCTCAGCAATGCAGCCAAGTTCACAAAAAAGGGCCACATCAAATTAAGAGTGGAAACCCTGGATCTGGTGGAAGAGCAGCTCAGGGTTCTTTTCGCTGTCGAAGATACCGGTATCGGGATCCCCAAGGAAAAACAAAAATCTTTGTTCCAGCAATATGTTCAGGTGGATTCATCGGTGGCACGGCAACATGGCGGAACCGGGCTGGGACTCAACATCGCGCGAAAACTGGTAAGCCTCATGGGTGGTGATATTACGCTGGAAAGCGAAGAGAACAAGGGAAGCAAATTCTCGTTTGCCCTGAACCTGATTACCGGTGAACAAGTTACCGAACTGAAAGATATTAATGTAGCTGCAAAGTACAAGGGCAAAAAAGTACTTCTTGCAGATGATTATAGGGAAAGCAGGGCCAGCTTCATGAAGCTCATGGAGTACTGGGGATTTGATGTCCGTCTGGCTGAAAAGATGGATGAAGCCTGTAAACTGGCTAAAAAGGAAGAATATGACATTATTTTTATTGATTTTACCATCGACAACAAAGAACCCGAGGAAATTATCTCACGACTGGCAGAATCCGGTATTAAGAGTGAGATCGTCTTTCTGACGTCTTCCAAATCAAGTATCGAGATCGATCGCATCAAGAAATCTGGACAGTACAATTTCCTGGTGAAGCCCATCATGCAGATCGATCTGAAGAATTTCCTGGAAGGGAAGACATCGGAAGCCCTTGTAAAAGAGGAAATTGAAAAAGTATTCCACAGCAAACAGATCAGTACGGATACAACTACCAAGCAGATCACCATCCCGTTTGCCAGCTCCAAGGAAATTCTGATTGCAGAAGACCAGCTCATCAACCGCAAGGTGGTAACGCAATTCCTGCAAAAGAAAGGCTGGCAGGTGCATGCCGTTGAAAACGGGAAGGAAGCTTTTGAAATGGTGAAAAAAGACCCGCTCCGCTTTTTCATGATCCTGATGGATGTGCAGATGCCCATCATGGACGGATTTACGGCTACGGTGAACATTAGGGAATTTGAAAAAAGCAGTAAAAGTCATGTGCCCATTATTGCCATGACGGCGCTGGCCATGAAAGGGGACAAGGAAAAATGCATCGCCGCCGGCATGGACGATTACCTTACAAAACCCATCAATCCGGAGGATTTGTACGAAATTGCAGAGAAATATCAGCAAGACTAGTTATCAGCTAATTTTCAGGCTATGAAAGAGACCGACAAGAAGGATTTTATTGACTATAACGAAGCCAATCAATGGGAACGGTTAAAATATTCCCTCAGGACGTGGCGTAACATTGGCGTAGGAAAATCATTGTTTATATGGTTCCTCGCCATTTCTTTTTTTCCGCTGGCCGTAGTGAGTTTTATCAACTTCCTGAATGCCTACCAAGGACTGACCATCGTCGCTATTAAATCGCTGAATTCTTCATCACAGCTGCGGCTGAAATATATTTACACCTTTTTCGATGATGCCAGTGACTATCTGAGCATCAATTCCACATCCCAACAGAAAGAGAAACAGTTCATCAAGCTTGCCGATGCCTATCATCTGAGCAAGATGAGTCCTGAAAAGTTTGTGCAATCCGGGGAATGGAAAAAGATCACCAAATCTATAAAGGAAGAAATTGAACCTTCACTGAAGCTACAGAGATTTTACGACCTGATCTTTATGGATCCTCATGGCGATATCCTCTTCAGAACAAAGCCTGATAACGATCTGGGAGAGAATGTGTTTCAGGGGAGGCTGAGCAATACGCTGTTTGCTGCTACGGCACGGAAAAGCATGGAGGAGAACAAGATGCTTTTCTCGGACCTGGCGCATTATGCGCCAAGCCTTGGAATCATTTCTGGATTTTTTACGATCCCGGTCTGGAGCGATAATCATATCATCGGTATCATGGCCCTGCAGATATCGGTCAGCAGCATCAACAATATGATCCAGCAAGAAGCGGGCTATGGGAAAACAGGTGAAGCCTTTTTGATCGGGAGTGACATGTTGCTGCGCTCCTCCACCCGTTTCGGTAGTGAAAAAGATATTTTAAAAGATAAGATTGTCAACAAGAAGACCCAGGACTGGGTTGACTATTTGCAGCATCGTGATGACAAGGCCTACCTGAAAGCCAATGAGCTGGACGAAGAAAAGGTGACCACTTACGATGCCAACGGAAAAGGCAATTACGTGCTGGGGATTTACCGGAATCTTACCAAAATTGAAAAATACGGCATCCACTGGGCGCTGATTGAACAAATTTCTCATTCCGAAGCTTTTGCTTACGCACGGAAGTTATCGAAGATGGTGAAGATCAGTTTCCTGATCACCATACTGGTGGTGATCTTTATTTCCATCCTGGTCACCCGGTGGTTCGTGAACCCCATCAAACAGCTCTCCTCATGGGGGAAGAAAATTTCTTCAGGGCACCTGATAGAAAAAGATGTTAAAGCCCCGCAGAATGAAATCGGTGAGATGAAAGATACTTTCAACAAACTGGTGAATGTTTTGATCAGCTACGCAGATGTGGCGAAACTCGTAGCAAAAGGAGATTTTTCTGAAACCGTTCAGGAGAGAAGCGACGAAGATGTCCTTGCAAAGTCTATCAACCAGATGGTGGAAAGTTTCAGGTCAGTGGTGGACCAGGCCGACCGGATTGCGGAAGGCGATTTCAACACCATGATCAAACCGCGCAGCGACAGTGATGCACTGGGGAAGGCTCTTTATAAGATGACGGAAACGCTGCGGAAGAATGCTGAAAAATTCCGGAACGAAGACTGGGTCAAGACAGGTTTGAATGAACTGGACGGTGTGTTGAAAGGTAAAAGTGACGTCCGGGAACTCAGCAATGCCATCATTTCTTTCTTCTCTGATTATCTGGGTGCCCAGGTAGGACTGATTTATCTGTACAATGAAGAAGAAGATGTGCTGAAACTCTCTGCCACCTATGCCATTCCGTCCGATAAGGAAAATATCCTGCCGGATTGTAAACCTGGCGAAGGCATGGTCGGGCAGGTTTTCGTGGATGGCAAAAGAATTGTTATCAGTCACAAAGATGCCAAGTTGCCTTTGGTGGATCTGGGTCTTGGGAAGAAAGTGCCTCAGGAACTGGCGATTGTTCCCTTCTCTTTCGAGAATCAGGTGGTGGGCGTGATGGAAATCGGATCCGTCAACGCCTTTACGTCGTTGCAACTGCAGTTTATCGACCTGGCAGTTCAGGATCTGGCACTGGCCATTATCACGCTGAATTCTCATGTTAAAATGAGAGAACTGCTGGCGCAGACACAGGAGCAGGCCAAGATTCTGGAAGTGCAGCAGGAAGAATTGCGCCAGACCAATGAGGAGCTACAGGAGCAGACCGAAGCGTTGAAACATTCGGAGGAAAATCTCCAGACGCAGCAGGAAGAGCTCAAAGTCACCAACGAAGAACTGGAGGAAAGGACCAAGGCACTGGAAATCCAGCGGGATGCCATCAAAAAGAAAAATATCGAGATTGAAGAAGCACGGAAGGAAATCGAGAAGAAAGCAGCCGATCTGGAGCAGGCCAGCCGTTACAAATCCGAGTTTCTAGCCAACATGTCGCATGAACTGCGCACCCCGTTGAACAGCATCATCGTACTTTCGCAGCTGCTGGATGAAAATAAGAACAAACACCTAAGTGAAAAAGAGCAGGAATTTGCACGGACCATCAACTCTTCGGGCGTCGACCTGCTGAATCTGATCAACGATATTCTCGACCTATCCAAGGTAGAAGCCGGTAAGATAGAGCTCAACATCGAGCCGATGTATTTGCAGGATATTGCCGAATATGTTGAAAACAACTTCGGACCGGTATTGGAAAGAAAAGGTCTCAAGCTGATCAAAGAAATTACAAAAGAAGCTCCGGAATATATTGAGACGGATATTCAACGGGTACAACAGGTAATTAAGAACCTTATTTCCAACGCTATCAAATTTACGGAAGAGGGAAATATCACCTTCAAGGTAGGCGTCGAGAAAGATGCTGCCATGATCTCGAAACTGGGACTTCAAGCCGCTGAGCTGGTTACGATGACCGTTTCAGATACCGGGATTGGTATCCCGAAAGAGCAACAGCAATTGATCTTCGAAGCCTTCAATCAGGCTGATGGGACCACTAGCCGGAAGTACGGTGGAACAGGGCTGGGCCTCAGCATTTCAAAGAGTTTCGCATTTTTGCTGGGTGGCGCCATCTATCTGGACAGCGAAGTAGACAAAGGATCTTCTTTCACCTTATACCTTCCCTTGGTATATCAGGTTCCTGAAGAAAAGGAAGGAGAAGAAAAGAAATATGAGGAAGAACCAATTGATGAGACGAAAGAAAAAACTCCCGTAGCTGAGGGCAAAAATGTGCCAGAAGCCGGAGCCAGGAAGCCGGTAGCGGCACCCATACCACATGACGACCGTGACAACCTATCCGGAAAGGATAAAGTCATTCTCATCATCGAAGATGATCAGAGTTTTGCAGGGGTGCTGCTGAACCTGTCGCATGAACATGGATACAAGGGCATCATTGCCCCGGACGGGGAAACGGGGTTGTACTTCACGGATTACTATCAGCCTGACGCCATTATTCTGGATATGGGACTGCCGAAAATGGATGGCAAAGAGGTGATCGACCAACTGAAAGATAATCTGAAAACAAGGCCGATCCCGGTACATGTGATCTCCGCCCGGAATTTCGATATGGATCTGATGCGCAAAGGTGCCATCGGATATCTTATCAAACCGGTCACCAAAGAGCAACTGGACAAGGCATTCAATAAAATTCAGGAGTCCGTCTCCAAACCGTTGAAGAAACTTCTGATCGTTGAAGATGAGAAGATTACCCGTAAAAGTCTGGAAAAGCTCCTGGAAGATAATTCGCTGGAGATCACTTCCGTGGAAACGGGTGAGGAGGCGCTGGAACATCTTTCCAAAGAAGATTTTGATTGTATGATCCTTGATCTGGGACTGGAAGGGATGAGTGGCTTCGAAGTGTTGAAAGAAATGCAAAAGGATTCGCCCATGCAGGTTCCGGTGGTGATCTATACCAGCCACGAACTCACGGAAGAAGAAAACAGCAATCTGAAGAAATATGCCAAGAGTATTGTGTTGAAGGGAGCTCATTCTTTCGAAAGGCTGTTGGACGAGACCACGTTGTTCCTGCATCAGGTGGATACCGATTTCAATGCCGAAAAGAAAAAGATGCTTGAAAAAGTACACGGCAGCGGAAATATTCTGAAAGATAAGACGATCCTGATCGTCGATGACGACATGCGTAACGTATTTGCTTTATCGAGTCTGCTGGAGACTTATGAGATGAATGTGGTCGTGGGAAGAAACGGCAGGGTTGGTATCGAGAAACTGAAAGCCAACGATCAGATCGATCTGGTGTTGATGGATATTATGATGCCGGAAATGGACGGCTATGAGGCTATGCGGCTTATCAGGAAAGAAAAGAAATACGAAAAACTACCCATCATTGCCCTCACGGCCAAGGCACTGAAAGACGATCGTGAAAAATGCCTGGAAGCCGGTGCCAACGAATATTTATCGAAACCTGTGGAAAAGGAAAAACTGATCTCGCTTCTCCGGGTGTGGCTTTATAAGTAGATATGACGGGTACCAAGACTCAAAGCCTTGATTTGGAAGGCATATCATCGGAAAATGTGGAACTTGAATTGCTGTTACAGGCGATCTATCTGAAATACGGTTATGATTTCCGGGATTACAGCCGGGCACATATCAAGCGGAGGGTATTGCATTATATCGCGAACAAGGGGTTGCCCAATATCTCAGGTTTGCAGCATCATCTGCTGACGGAGAAGAAGTTTTTTGACGAGCTGTTGCAGGAGTTTTCTATCAACGTGACGGAGATGTTTCGGGGCCCCGGATTTTATAAATCTATTAGGGAAAGAGTGACAGGACTTTTAATGACATATCCTTATCTGAAGATATGGCATGCCGGATGCTCCACAGGAGAAGAAGTGTATTCGATGGCAATTTTGCTGAAAGAGGAAGGTTTGTACGACCGGACGCAGATCTATGCAACGGACTTCAATCCAAGGGTGGTGAAAAGTGCCAAGGAAGCAACTTTTCCCATCAAATACATTAAGGAATACACTTCCAACTATCAGAAATCGGGGGGACGTGAATCTTTTTCAGACTATTACCGGGCTACCAACACCTCGGTGATCTTCGACAAAAGTCTTACGAGAAACATGGTTTTTGCGGAACATAACCTGGTTACTGATGGGGTTTTTGCTGAGGTGAACATGATCATTTCGAGAAATGTGCTTATTTATTTTAACCGGAATCTGCAGAATCAGGTGCTCAATCTCTATAATGAAAGCCTTGTCAATGGTGGGTTTCTGGGTTTAGGAAACAAGGAAACTATTTCATTTTCTGATATCTCAGCCAAATATAAGATACTAGATGGCAGGGAAAAAATCTATAAAAAGTCCCATGAGTAAGAATCCCACCTACGAAGCGATCGTTATCGGGGCTTCTTCCGGGGGCCTGCATGCGTTGAAGAAGCTGTTGCCGGCCTTGCCCAAGGATTTTCCCTGTCCCATACTTGTTGTGCAGCACATCAGCCCGGTATCGGAAAATTATCTGACGGTGATCCTGGATAAAATCTCTGAAATCACCATAAAGGAAGCGGACGAAAAGGAACAGATCCTTCCGGGAATCGCCTATATCGCTCCGCCGGATTATCATCTGCTGGTGGAAGCCGACAAAACGGTGTCATTCTCGGTGGAAGACAAAGTAAATTACTCCCGGCCTTCTATCGACGTGTTGTTCCAGACGGCTGCTGATGCTTACAAAGAGCAACTGATAGGCATTTTGCTCACGGGGGCGAACGCTGACGGTTCCGAAGGGATGAGTTATATCAAGAAAAGGGGAGGTTTTACCATAGTTCAGGATCCGGCTGAGGCCGAAAGCCCTTTCATGCCAAAATCTGCCATTCAGCACCAACCGCCGGATTTGATCCTGACACTTGACGGCATCATCGATCAATTGGTAAAGCCGGGATTTATTATGCCGGCAAGGCCAACGCATCATAAGAAATAAGCAAAATGGATTGCAGGCTTTCCAGTTAGTTTTTTATTTCAATGTTCAGTTGTCTGCCCTCTTCGGCAGCTTTTTTGTCCATTCCAGCCCCGACACCCATACCTATGACCATGCCCAACGGTATACCGATACCTAAAAAGGCCATATTCCCCAGGCTTGTTCCGAAGACCACCCCGAGCGGGATGCCAAATACTGACATGCCTATGGCCAGCCACGTGTTGCGGTAATGATTTATGGCGACAATTTTGAGCTCTTTTTCAAGCAGCCTGATGATCTCGGTTTGTTTCTGTCTGATTTGGCTTCTCAGAACCTTTCCACCCTGGGAAACGGCGTTCAGTTCATGAATGGTGTTGTTAATCGTTATGACTACTTTATCGGGCAAATCGCGTTTTTTCAGCTCGCCTATCAGTGTTTCGAATTGCCTGTAAGCCGCATGCAACTTGATGTTTTCCTGAATATCTTTTCTTTCGTTCAGTTCGATGATTTCCATTTCACTCGTTTTTCGGGTACAATAGGTTGTCAATCACAAATATATCATTTATTCTTTGAGGATACGGGACTCTTGTTTTGTTTTAAACCGAAACAAATGCTCGATGGACCGAAATGTTTACTCAATACATCGAGAGATTGCAGGTTTCAGTGCCGGAGTTTTATCCGACTGTTACATTGAACAGGTACCCGACCAGCGCGGTAAATCCCATGGCTACGGTGCCCCAGAATGTGATCCTGATTATGGCCTTCGATACGTTGGATCCGCCTGTTTTAGCTGCTAATCCCCCTAAAATGATGAGGAAGAAAATGGCGGCAACATAAATCACATATTCCAGATTCTTCAGAGGCAGAATCATAGTTATTAACAAAGGCAGGAGCCCGCCGACTGTGAAAGAGGCTCCGGAAGCAAGCGCTGCCTGAATGGGTTTGGCCTGGTTTATTTCATTAATTCCCAGTTCATCTCTCACATGCGCAGCCAAGGCGTCTTTTTCCGTTAATTCCTTCGCCACCAGCATGGCCGTTTCTTTTTTTAATCCCCGCTGTTCATAGATATCCGACAATCGTTGTAATTCAATGTCCGGCATTTCGGTTAATTCCTGTCGTTCTCTTTCAATATCGGCTTTCTCCACATCGGTTTGAGAACTTACCGAAACATATTCACCAGCGGCCATCGATAGCGCGCCTGCCGCCAACCCAGCCACCGCCGCCAACACAATGGATTCGCGTGCAGTACTGGCCGCAGCGACGCCAATGGCAATACTGGCAGTGGATAAGATTCCGTCATTGGCACCGAGTACCGCTGCTCTCAGCCAATTGCTCCGGGTAATAAAATGCGGGTCTAAATAGTTACTGAGGTGATCTGTATTTTCTTTCATAGGTTTGGGGGGGTTCATGTCAGGACATTCCTGCCGATCTTTTTCAGGTTTTATCAGTTGGACCCCGATTTCATCTTCTATGATGTGTGGCTTTTGATCGATCTGAACGTGTAAAGCCCTCCATAAGGCTGTCCGTATGGCTGTGTTGTCGGGTTCTACTATCTTTTTGTGTTTTTGCATGATACGTTATGCTTAATATGTGTCAGTCCGATCCCCCTGCGGTCAGAACCGGATGGTCTTATTCTTCCGCTTTGGCCTCCTGGCGTTCTGTTTTTTTCTCCTGCCGCTGCTGCCGGCTGTTGAAGCCCAGGGTTGAGGTGATGCCGCTGAAGCTGCTCTTCCACAAATAATTGATAAACGACTTGCGAGGGTCTCTTTCGAAATAGACAATCCCTTTCCGCGGGGGCTTCAGGAACTTCGGGTTGTTGGTGCGGATCATCAGGTTGTTCAGGGTGAAATTCACGAAAGGGCTGCCCAGCCCCTTGCTGGTTCTGGCTTTTTTACGGTTGTAAAGCCGCAGCTTCAGGTTTTTGTACTGAAACAGGATGTTGCCCTTGGCAAATTTATCATTGCCGGTAACGTACTGAACATCGGCAATTCCGGTACCTGAGACGACGCTGATACCGCTGATGTTTTGCGCTAGCGAATTAAACTGACTTAGGTCAGTGTTGCCCGTCTGCGCCGAGAACCAGAACCGGTCATCAGGCGAGAAATAGGGCATCACCAGCACGAAGTTCAGACCGGTGGTACGCATCATCTGGCCGCTGCCATGGACCTTCAGCACTGCCGTTGAATCCAGCCTGGAAAAATCGTCCGTTACATTCAGGAAATAAACATTAAAGTTGTCAATGAAGAAAATCCCAGGGTTGGTAGCTTTTACCTGATACTCGTAATAGGAAACAAAACCATGGTTGATCAGCACCGTATCCGCCTTGAATTTATAGGGGATGCTGCGGAGCATCTCCAACGGCATAGGGCGTGCGGAGTCGCTGAGTGGATAATGTTTGTCCCTTTCAAATAGCACATTGAAGTTGTTCAGACTGATGTTTCCCACATGGAAAACCTTTTGACTCAGCAGGGTAGAGAAGTCGAAATTGTTAAAGTCGATACTCTTGCCGTAAGCTGTTATGCGGTCGGTTTGCGTTTTTTCCCTTTCGAAAAAGGCTTCTTTCTTATACCGGGGCGTCACGGTGATGGAGTCGAAGCTGATCCTGCGCTGCGGCAGGTTCACCCGGACATCCCGGGTACGGAAGGTGTACATGCTGTCGCCGCTGAGAAAGGCTTTGCCATGGGAATCCAGCCTCAGATTGTTGAAAAGGTAGTTGGGATGGCTGCTTCCCAGCGTCGAGTCTAACTCAATATCATGGATGGCCAGCCCCACATCATAAATGTTGATCAGCTTTTTCCGGTTGTCATAAAGAAACTTAAAGTTCAGCTTCTTGAATTGTGTAGAATCGATATGAACACGGTCGATCAAGCCGGAATTCCTGTTTAAGATCGAAAAGATCAGACCGGGGTTGGAGGATTTTTTTTCCGAGGACCCGCCGTGGATCATATTCACCCATACTTCAGGCGTGGTCCAACGCGCAACATTCAGTCCGTGATAATCTTTTCCCGTGAGTTGAAGTCCCGAGAATTTCATGTGGAGCAGCCTGAAATCGGCATAATCCTTTCCGGCGACTTCCAGTGTTTCCTGTCTGGGGATATTGCTCCCTGAAATGGAGTCGATGGAAAGCTGGTTGTACTTAGACTGCAAGGCAATCCCATCGGCCACCATCCGGATGTTGTTGAGCGTGTCTGACAGGCGGACGTGTTGCAGGGAGACATCCCATTTTTTCAGGAAGTCTTTTCTGGCGATGGAATCCTTCGGGGATGAACGGAACATGGGCCTGTAAAGGACATGCAGCTGTTTCCCCGTAATTTTCAGGTCCGAAGCGCTAAGCTTCCTTTGGATGATGAAGCCGGAATGATTCAGCTCGAGGCTGTCAAACAGCACGGTGGTCTTTTTCAGTCCGGATCTTAGCAGAAACACCGGTTGTAACCTGGAGGGTATCGTGAAATACAGGGTGGCGTCATTCAGCGCTATTTTGCCGAAAACGACACTGTCGCTGCGGAAAAGTTTCGCATAATCCAGTGTGCTGAGTCTGGTTAAGGGAACCTCTATCCTGAAATCCCCATCTGGCTCAGTATTTCTGCCGGACAGATCCAGTCCTTTGATATCCAGTGTTTTTTCCGTTCCGTTCATGGCAACGCTGTCCATCTTTCCGGAAATAAGATGGTTTCGGAATGAAGCACTGTTCAGAATGACATTCCACTCAGCAGGAGTGGAGACAAGCTGATTGTTATCGTATCCCATCCTGAAGAGGTCAATAGCCAGATCAACCCCCGTATTTAAATTGATGCTGTCATGGGCGTGGATCACGGTAAGGTTCAAATGGCCTTTTTTTACATCGACTTTCGAGAAGGCAATTTTTATTGGGAACAGGGAAAGCTGTTTCCTTGTGAAAGGGATCGTATCCGCGTCATGAAGCGAATCCCGTTGCCGGATGCTGACGACGGGGTCTATAAGATCCGCCCGGCTTCCGGTAAGTTTTTTCGCGAAGATCAGGTTGTTGAGACTAAGATCAGAGAAAACCGCTGAAGAAATGGCAACATTCCTCAGGTTTCCTTTTTGCTTTTGATGGAGTTCTACATCTGCCAGTGACAGATCTTTTCCCAGCCACCGGATCGCGCCGGTGCGCATTGTCAGGGCGCTTCGCGGATTGAAAAATCTGCTTCCGACCGCTTTAAAAAACAAGGTGTCGTATAAAAAAACTGATTTGCTGCTGTCAGCCGACCACTTCAGGTTTCCTGCGTAGAAGTCGAGTCCCGAGAGGTTGAAATTCTCCTTTTTCTTCCCGAAATACTGTACCGAACCTTTTTTGAACTTCAGTAGTTTGAAATACAGATTGTTGAACAGGTCCCCTAAATCGTTATTATGTGAAAGTGTGCAATTCCGGTTTCCCCAGATCTGCACCTGCGGGCGCAACAGTTCCACGGAAATACTCTGTTTTTGCCCCTTACGGAATTGCTCGGCAGTGAAATTCTGCACATGCATTTCATCCGATGAAAGCTTCCATGCCGGCTTCTGATCTGCCGGGCAATATTTCTCGTACATCAGATTGGCAGCGGAGATCAGTTGTCTTTCGGAACCATATTGAAGATCCGATGCGTTGATCCTGAATCCTTTCCTGGCGTCCAGAAGATGAAATCCGTTCAGATCGGTTTTCAGTGAGGTAAAGGTCATGAACTGGAACGGATCAGCGAATGTTTTTCTGGAGATGCGGGCGCCTAAGATGTTAATGTTAAAGTTTCTGACCGACATCACCGTGTCGCTGTCGCTGCCGACACGAAAAACACGGATCTGGTTCACCTTTAATGTATCAAATTTCAGGAAGTGAAAGGTGTTGGCAATTTCCTCCAGATTTTTGTTGGGTTGTTTCTTATTGAAGAACCCACTGAACTTTCCTTCCGGGAAAACCACAGAACCTCCGATCCATTGCACAGATCTGATACGGAATATTTTACGTGCTGAATCAGGAAGGAGGCCGTTGATCCTTGCCCACCGGATGTTGAGCTTTAAGTTGTTGATCTTGTTTTCCCTCTCGGGTTCGTAATGCACACCGTTGATGATAAACTCTTCCGGTAAGGATGAATAGGAGATGGAATCGACTTTCAGAGAAAAATTGCGTCGTTTTGAGTTACGGTAGAAGTTGTGGATCTTAACTTCGAGGCTCTTATAAAAAACTTCGTCAGATGGCTCTGTATTATTTAAATTTCCCAGGTCACGGATCGAAATGCTGTAATCGGCACCGCCGGATTCCCCCGATGTCGTTCTCTTTCCCAGTTTGATTTTTCCGAGTTTCACATAAGCATGCTGTATCTGAAATTTGATCGGGACCTCTATCAACCGGTGATTTTCAATGATTTTCAGCCATATTGAAGGATTGAAACGAGGCTTGATGTTCTGGGACGAATCCTCGGACGCCAGCTGAAAAGAAGGCTGCACCACGGTAAATTCCCTACAGATATATTCGCGATGCATCAGGAAATTCCAGAGATACAGATCGTAGATACTCAGCTCTTTAAACTTTGTGCTTTCCAGTTTGAGGGCATGCTCGTGGTCGAGAAACGTATTTTTATAGGTCAGTGAAGGGTCTGAAATGATGAGCCACTTTCTGAATACATCAATGTGAATGGCTTTAAATGAAAGGGTCACATTACCGTTTGTCTGATCGGAGACCTGTTTTTTCAGCAGATAGCCTGCCCACTGATTCCGGGAAAAATACAATCCCACAATCACCAGTAATACAAGAATCAGAAAGATCCAAACGGTATTTCTTCTCTTCATGGCTTTCCTGAACGGCTTACTGAAACATCAAAAAATATCGGAAGGTGATCGCTGTACCCCCCGTGATATTTAAATCCTACGTAACTTCTGTTTGGTTTAGAACCCAGGTTTTTTTCATCTTTTTCAAGTAGGAAACCTGCATCAAAGATATGAAAGCTTTTCGCTTTTACAAAAAGATGAGCGCACTTAATATTCACATTTTTTGATATATACACCTGGTCAAATTGCGACCATCTCGTGCCGCTTTTCAGTGTGCCTTTGGCGTTCCCGAAAAGGGAAGAAGGAGTAAGCCTTATTAGTGAACAAGAGTCAGAATAAACTTTTGTCAGCAGTTTAACAGATTGATCATCAGGATTCTCGTTAAAGTCTCCCATCACAATGATCTTGGCTTTGGGGTTTATTTCGAAAATGGAATCGACGTGATGCATCAGGATGTTGGCTTCCAGCTTCCTTTTCGGGAGGGTTTGCATCAGGCCTCCGTAACGGGAAGTCCAGTGGTTTATAAACAGGTGGACCGTATCATTCAGCAGCAATCCTTTTACATAAAGAATGTCTCTTGTCCGGAATTTTTTGTCCGACGGATCGGAAATGCGGATGGGGGCGGAAAAAAGCGGACTGAAATCTTTGGGGCGGTAAAGCAAGGCTACATCAATGCCCCGGAAATCAGGCGAATCAAAGTGTATGATCCGGTAGTTTTCGAGATGCAAAGGGGTATTCTCGATCAGGTCGGAAAGCACTTTTTCATTTTCTATTTCTGCCAGCCCGATGATGGAAAGCCCTTTCCATCCGCCCATGGCCGCCAGTACTTTATATATATGCTGCTCCTTTTGATGATAGCGGGCAAGATTCCAGTTGTGGTCGCTTCCGCGATCAAACTGGTTGTAGGAGCGCGTAGTATCTTTTTCTGTATCGAAGAAGTTTTCGGTATTGTAGAAGGCGATCCGGTAAGTACTTGTCTGACTTTTATTTTGTGCTTCAAGCCCGGAAAAAGAAAGGAGCATACACAATCCGGCGATGCATAAAGTTTTCATTGTAAGGTGGTTTATCCTACAATATTACAAAATTTCCTGCAGGATTTCAATACGATATCTTGAACCGGTCTAAATTTTGTCGCAGGCGGCAAAAAGTGGGAGAAGAAATATGAATATGAACATTAGTTCAATATCTTTGCAAATTCAAAAATAATAATGACCCCACGACCCAAGAGAAGACGTTTACTGGAAGAACCGCCGTTCAATTCCGGATTTGTTCCCAACAACGGGGAATACGATAAAAGAGAACGTATTGTTTTATTGTTTGAAGAATACGAAGCCCTGCGTCTTTCAGACTATGAAGGCCTGACACAGGAAGATGCGGCAAGGAAGATGAATGTCTCACGACCCACCTTTACAAGGATCTACAAAGCCACGCGGGAAAAGATCGCCAAAGCTTTCGTGGAGAACAAGCAGATCATGATCGAAGGCGGGCATGTGGATTTTCAGGCATCCTGGTACCGTTGTCATAACTGCGGCAGTGTTTTCAAATCGAATGCTATCGCCGGAGATGAAAGCGGCTGTAAGGTCTGCGGTTCGGAAGATATCGTGCCCGTTCAGGACAAGGAAGCATCTGAAAAATGTCACGGCATGCGAAAACAGGGTCAGGGTAGGCGTGCCGGTAGTCACGGATTCTGCATCTGTCCCAACTGTGACCTCAGGATCCAGCATCAGCCGGGGGTTCCGTGCAGCAGCCTGTTGTGTCCGCATTGCGAAATCAGAATGGTAAGAGAGGGTTCGCCCCACCACAAACTCATATTGGACAAACGAAAAGAGAAAAAAATGAATAAGAAAAAGTTAGCCATTCCGCTGGACGGAGATTCGTTATCGGAGCATTTCGGACGTGCCGGCGAATTTGTATTTTATGAAATGGAGGGAGATAAAATTGTATCTTCGAGCCGCCAGATTCCACCACCACACGAAGAGGGTAGTATCCCGCGTTGGCTGGTAGAAAATAAGGTAACAGATGTGCTGGCCGGCGGTATGGGCCCGAAAGCCGTAAATATCCTGAACAGCCATGATATCAATGTTTATGTAGGCGTGAACTTCGACAGCCCGGATAACCTGGCATCGGATTTTATCAAAGGAACTTTGAAATACGGACAAAATTATTGTAATCATTAAAAATCATTCAATCATATCAAACTCATAGAAAAATGGACACAAAAAAAACAGGCTTTAATTCTAAATTAATTCATTCTGGTGCTGTCGAAGAAAGCATGGGCAGTGCCGTATCACCGATCTATCAGACTTCTACCTTTAAATTTGAAAGTGCTGACCAGGGCGCGCGTCGCTTTCAGGGAAAAGAAAGCGGATATATTTACACCCGTCTTGGAAATCCGAATCTTGATGACCTGGCCACTGCGCTGACGGACCTGGAAGAGGGATACGGTGCCGTAGTTACTTCCTCTGGGATGGCAGCGGTGAATGATGTTTATATGGCCCTGTTGGGATCGGGCGACCACATGATAAGCCACAACGCTGTTTACGGACCTTCCAGGGGCATCATGGAAGCTTTCTACCCGAAATACGGCGTGGAGAGTACCTTTGTAGATTGCTCCGACATCGAGAATATCAAAAAATCCATCCGGCCCAACACCAAGTTGTTGTATCTGGAAACCCCGGCCAACCCCACGCTGAAGCTGACGGATGTGGAAGCCGCTTCGAAGCTGGCACACGAACACAACATTGTGGTGTGTGTTGACAATACTTTTTGCAGTCCGTACCTGCAAAAGCCCCTTAATCTGGGCGCCGACATCGTGCTGCATTCCATGACCAAATTCATCAACGGCCATGCAGACATTGTAGGAGGCGCCGTGATTGCCAAGACCAAAGAAATTCTCGACAAACTGATCTATGTGATGAAGAATGTGGGATTCAACATGGATCCGCATCAGGCATGGTTAACACGCAGAGGGTTAAAAACCATGGCCATCCGCGTCGAACGGGCTCAGGAAAATGCACAGAAAGTGGCCGAATTCCTAGAAGCCCATCCAAAGGTTAAATGGGTGTTGTATCCCGGCCTGGAATCTTTCCCGCAGAAAGACCTCGTCAAAAAACAGATGGCTGGCCCCGGAGCCATGATGTCATTTGAGCTGAAAGGAGGACTGGATGCCGGAAAACAGGTAATGGATCACGTAAGACTGGCTTTGCTGGCGGTTTCGCTGGGCGGTATTGAAACCCTTATCCAGCATCCGGCATCCATGACACATGCCGTTCTGGGCCAAAAAGAAAGGATGGAAGCCGGAATTACCGATGGTCTGGTACGGTTGTCCGTAGGAATCGAAGATGCGGAAGACATCATTGCTGACCTCGATCAGGCATTGTCATTTGCATAACGGCAAACTGGAAATACGGAACATTCCTTGTCCCTGTAAAGGGTAATTTTATCGAACGGTTGCAAAAACATAAGTACGCCGCAGGTTTGATGTGCTTCGGGTAAAACATTTATGCACGTCGAAAGAGGGTGTTCTTAATTAATTGCTATTTTTGCACCTGTTTGAACAGCTCCTTTCCGGCGACATGGGATATAAAGCCGGAGAATGTCTTAAATTAATGTTAGCATGGAAGCAAAAAATCTGAATGATCAGAATCCCGAAACTGCCGATTTAAAGCAGAATCAGGAGGAGAAGCCTCAAGCCGGTGATAAGCCGGCCTCTGACAAAAAAAGTACCAATAGCACCCCGAAAAATTCCAAGAAAGTTGCCAAACAAATTGTAGCAAAAGAAAAAGCAGCAATTTCGAAGCAAGTAGGCAGCAAAGTGCTGAAAAGCAAGGAAAAAGTTCACACTCAGAAGAAAAAAATCAAGGTTTCCCCGCAAATTGACGAGACTTTACAACAGCAGATCCTGAATTTGCTAAAAGGCTTCGGAGAAGAAAAATCCAATGGCAGTCATCCTGCACCGGCCAAAAAGAAAATTGTTATCCGGCAGATCGAGGAAGTAGATCACAAGCTGATACTGACTCTTATCCGGGATACCAATGCTGGTGCAAAACCTTACGATTCAGATGCTTCCGAAGAAGATGATATCGACTATGACCAGATGAACAAGCAGGAACTGGTTGATATGCTGGAAGAAGTGGTGCATGAAACAGATACGTCTAAGATCAAAAATCAGGTAGCTCAGATCAAGGTTGTTTTCTATAGGAGAAATAAAGAGGATATTGAAAATAAAAAGCAGGATTTCATCGCTTCCGGCGGAGATGAGGATTCGTACGAACACATTCTGGATCCGCTCGAAGTCCGCTTTCAGAATGCTTTCAACATCTATCGCCATAACAAGGCAAAATTTGCCGAGGAGCTTGAAAACATCAAACAAACCAATCTGAAGGAAAAGTACAGGATTCTGGAAGATCTCAAGAACCTGATCAATTCCGAAGAAACGTTGAAAAAAACCTACGATGAGTTTCAGACTTTACAGGAAGAGTGGAAACAGGTAGGGTTGGTTCCTGCTTCGGAGCTGAACGACCTCTGGCAGAATTACCACTTCCTGGTTGAGAAATTCTTTGATAAAGTACGTATCAACAAGGAACTCAGGGACCTGGATCTGAAAAAGAACCTGGAGAAGAAAGTCGAGCTTTGTGAAAAGGCCGAAGAACTTCTCAAAGAAGACTCCATCATTAAATCCTTTAAGCTGCTTCAGAAATATCATGAAGAATGGCGCGAAATAGGTCCGGTACCCCGGGAAAATAATGAAGAAGTCTGGGAAAGGTTCAAAACCGCTACGGAAAAGATCAACGAGGGCCGCAGAGAGCATTATAAAGAGTTGCAGGAAGTCCAGAAACAGAACCTGGAAGCTAAGGAAGGTCTTTGTGAACAAGCAGAAGTGTTGGTTTCAAAGCTGGACTGCTCCACTATTTCTGATTGGGAGAAGGCCACGGCCAATGTGGACGGACTGATGAAATCATGGAAATCTGTCGGCCGGGCTCCCAAGAACAAGAATGACGAGATATGGAAGCGCTTCAAGAAATCTCTGGATGCGTTTTATGAGCAGAAACGCAGATTCTTTAGTGAGATCAAAAAACAGCAGGTTGAAAATTACAACCTCAAGCTAAAGCTTTGCGAACGTGCCGAAGAGTTGCAGGACAGCGATTCCTGGAAGAACAGCACCGATGAACTCATCAGCCTGCAGAAAGAATGGAAAAAGATCGGGCCCGTACCAAGAAAATATTCAGATAAAATATGGAAGCGCTTTCGTGCTGCCTGTGACATTTTCTTTGACCGTAAGTCGGAATTTTACAAAGACAGAAGGCATGAAGAGGAAGAGAACCTGAAAAAGAAACAGGCCGTGATCGAAGCCATCAAATCTTACAAAACTTCAAAATCCAAGGATGAAAATATTGAAGCGCTGAAAGATTTCCAGAAGCAATGGCATGAAATCGGTCATGTGATTTTCAAGGAAAAAGACAAGATCTATAAGCAGTTTAAAAATGCCATTGGCGATCTTACCTCCAAGCTGGGCATCAGTAATTCCGATCTGAGCATTTCCAATTTTGAAAATAAGATAGAGACCTTTAAGAATTCGTCGGATACCGAGCATAGCCTGTTGAAAGAGCGGGCATTCCTGGTCAACAAGTTGAAGAAACTTAAAGACGACATCATTCTCTGGGAAAACAACATCGGTTTCTTCTCCGACTCGAAAAAATCCAATGTTTTCAAAGCCGAGTTTGAAAAGAAAATTGAAGATGCCAAGAAAAATCAGTCCACGATCCAGGATAAGATCAAACTGATCGACAAGGAACTTGAAGGATAATCAAATTTTTGAAGATAAAAAAAGCAGGCTCAAAGCCTGCTTTTTTTATCGCGTTGATTGTCATTGTACCAGATTAGAGCTGACCATGCTGTAAGAGCTTGTTTTCCCTTTATATTGTGATGTCCACTTGATAATTCCGTAATGCTCGGCAATATAAAAGTCCATCGTCACGGAGTCGGTTGTGTAGTTGCCGTTGATGATTTTGGGGAATTTGTCGCGGCTGTGGTACACGTTGTCGTATTTTTTTCCCAGTACCAGATAATAAGGCATGATCTGCATGTTGGTATAGATACCTTCCTGACCACCTAAAAGCTGAGGCTCCAGCAGTTTATACTGCGGTGCAAAAGCAAGCGCGAAGGTGGTATCCGCACCGCTTGCGGAAAATACCCGCAGCAAGCCATTCATATACGTAGTATCCGATAAAATTCGGGTAGCGTAAACATTTTCTTTAGTGATGTTGAGCGCATTTGAGTCCATTTTCATTTCGATAACATCATAACTGAACGCCGGCGTTGAAGGATTTTGAGGCTGGAAGGCAATCGAACTGCCTATGCTGCCCACGGTCAGCGTATAGGTTTTTCCGGTGGAATCATCCTGGTAAGTCCATTGACTGCCTTTATCAAAATAACAGAAATTCTTAAACTGCTGAGTGATTTTGTAATACGGATTGCTATTACTTCCATTAAATAATTTGCTGCATCCGCTGAATTCAAAAACTGCGATCAACAGTGCGACGACTGTCAGCCAACCAACAAAATGTTTCTTCATTTTTTTCCGGAGTTTTTCGGGACCTCTCTATTTTTTTTACTTTTACAAAAGTAAGAGATAATTTGAAATATGGCAGGGAATACTTTTGGGAAAATCATAAAACTCACCAGCTTTGGAGAGTCGCACGGACGTGCAATAGGAGGGGTGCTGGAAGGCATCCCGGCGGGATTGAAAATAGATCCGGAATTCATTCAGAATGAGTTGGACAGAAGACGGCCGGGGCAGTCTAAATGGGTGAGCCCTCGACAGGAAGCAGACCGTTTTGAAATCCTTTCCGGTGTCTTTGAGAGCACAACACTGGGAACACCGATTGGTTTTGTTATCTGGAATAAAGATCAGCATTCTGCTGATTACAATCATATTGCTAAGGCATACAGACCTTCACATGCCGATTATACCTACGATCAGAAATACGGATTTCGCGATCATCGCGGTGGCGGACGTTCGTCAGCCCGGGAAACTATAGCCCGTGTGGCTGCCGGTGCCTTTGCAAAAACGTTGTTGAATGAGTTGGGGGTTGAGATCCGGGCATTTGTGCATCAGATCGGTACCGTGAGCCTTGATAAAGTGCCGGATATGGAAGCCATCCGGAATACGGAAAAATCTGTGTTGCGCTGCCCCGATGAAAAGACAACGGAAGAGATGATCCGGCTGATAGAGGAGACGGCAAAAGAAGGGGACACGTTGGGTGGGAAAATCTCATGCGTAGTAACCGGGATGCCGGCAGGGCTGGGAGAACCTGTTTTCGATAAGCTGAATGCAGATCTGGGCAAAGCCATGCTCAGCATCAACGCGGTAAAGGGCTTTGAAATTGGCTCTGGTTTTGCAGCCGTTTCTATGAAAGGTTCCCGGCACAACGATCCTTTCGAAAAAGAAGGCGATCATCTTCGTACCCTCACCAACAACTCCGGTGGCGTACAGGGCGGCATTTCCAACGGAAACGATATTTATTTTAACGTTGGTTTCAAACCCATTGCCACCATTATGAAAACACAGAAATCCTTTGATGCACAGGGAAATGAGATTATGTTGGAAGGAAAAGGAAGACACGACGTTACCGTGGTCCCCAGGGCCGTACCGATCGTAGAAGCCATGGCGGCACTCGTCATCGCTGACCATTATCTGAGAAACAAGGTCGCAACCATGGAGAATTTATAACCTGAATTAAAGACAGGAAAATAAAAAGTCCGGGTCATGTGATCCGGACTTTTTTATGACGGTGATCAACTATTTTTTAGTTGTACTTTTCTTTTTGGTGGTCTTACTCGCTGCAGCTGTGCCGGTTTTTTTCAGCTTCTTGATTTTTATACCAACGGTATCAGCTTTGGCATCATAATGAACCGTGATCACATCACCTTCCGACAGGCTGCTCTTAATGATCTCTTCTGCCAGCAGATCCTCGATATATTTCTGGATCGCCCGTTTCAGCGGCCTTGCACCAAACTGTTCGTCCCAGCCCTTTTCAATGATATAATCCTTGGCCTCCGAAGAAACTTCAATCTTGTAACCCATCTCATGGATTCTGCCATAGAGTGAAGACAACTCAATATCGATGATCTTGTAGATATCTTCTTTTTCAAGCGAATCGAAAATGATCACGTCATCGATACGGTTCAGGAATTCAGGGGCAAAGGCACGTTTCAGCGCATTTTCAATGACTCCGTGAGCCATGCCGGCGCGACTGCTTTTTCTTGCTTCTGTTGAAAATCCGATGCCTTCTCCAAAATCTTTCAGCTGTCTGGAGCCGATGTTGGATGTCATGATGATGATGGAATTCTTGAAGTCCACTCTTCTTCCCAGACTGTCGGTCAGCACGCCGTCATCCAGCACCTGGAGCAAAAGATGGAAGACATCAGGGTGTGCTTTTTCAATTTCATCCAGCAAAATAATGGAATACGGTTTTCTGCGTACTTTCTCCGTCAGCTGACCGCCTTCTTCATAGCCCACGTATCCTGGAGGGGCGCCTACGAGTCTTGAAACCGCAAATTTTTCCATGTATTCGCTCATGTCGATACGGATCAAAGCATTTTCTGTGTCGAACATGTATTTTGCCAGCATTTTCGCCAGGTAGGTTTTCCCAACTCCTGTGGGACCGAGGAAAATGAACGAACCGATAGGTTTGTTCGGGTCTTTCAGCCCCGCGCGGTTCCTGCGGATGGCTTTCACCACTTTTTCCACAGCTGAGTCCTGCCCGATGACTTCTTTTTCCATGTCGGGAACCATGTTGATCAGACGTACGCTTTCGCTTTGCGCGATGTTAGTTACCGGAATGCCAGTCATCATGGCCACCACTTCAGCCACATTGGCTTCCGTAACGGCTTCGCGATGGATGTCTGCTTCTTCTTCCCAGCGTTTTTTAGCCCGATCCAGCTCTTCGGTGTATCGTCTTTCGATATCCCGGAACTGAGCAGCTTCTTCAAACTTCTGCGCTCCGATGGCCTGTACTTTTTTCAGGCGGATCTCTTCGATGGATTTTTCCAGATTGATGATCTCCGAAGGAACGTGAATATTGCTGATATGAACGCGTGCACCGGCTTCGTCCAGGGCGTCGATGGCCTTGTCGGGAAGGAACCGGTCGCTGATGTATCGGTTGGTAAGGGTCACACAAGCCTTGATGGCTTCCGGACTGTAACGTACCAGATGGTGATCCTCGTATTTTTCCTTGATATTTTCAAGAATGTGAATGGTTTCATCAGGACTGGTCGGGTCCACAAGTACTTTCTGGAACCGGCGTTCCAGCGCACCGTCCTTTTCAATATACTGACGGTATTCGTCCAGCGTGGTAGCGCCGATACATTGTAGTTCACCCCGTGCCAGTGCTGGTTTAAAAAGGTTGGAAGCGTCCAGTGAACCCGTGGCGTTTCCGGCACCTACGATGGTATGAATCTCATCGATAAACAGGATGATATCCGGATTTTTGGTCAGCTCGTTCAGAACGGCTTTCATTCGTTCTTCGAACTGGCCGCGGTATTTGGTTCCTGCCACCAGTGAAGCAAGGTCCAGCGTAACAATTCTTTTGTTAAACAAAACCCTGGAGACCTGACGATTCACAATACGCAGGGCCAATCCCTCAGCAATAGCTGATTTTCCGACCCCCGGCTCTCCGATCAGGATCGGGTTGTTCTTTTTGCGTCGGCTTAGCACCTGGGAAATACGCTCCAGTTCTTTGTTACGGCCTACGATCGGGTCGAGGCGCTTTTCCTGGGCAGCTTTGGTAAGGTCATTACCAAAATTGTCCAGCACCGGAGTCTTCGATTTGGCTTCGCCTTTCTTTGATCCGCCGCCGAATGGCTTTTCAGCGCCGAACTCTTCATTTTCATCTTCGTTCTGCAATTCAGCTTTGGTGGGCCTTATCAGATCTGACTTTTCCTTTTCATCGCTCAGCATGGATTTTAATTCATCTTTAAAGATTTGATAATCCACCCCGGCCATGGAAAGCTTATGGGTCACCAAATTGTTTTCATCTTTCAGGATGGCAAGCATTAAATGTTCGGTGTCAATTAGTTCGCTATGAAGTACTTTGGCTTCGAGGTAGGTGATTTTGAGCGCTTTCTCAGCTTGTTTTACCACTGGAATGTTTTCCATTTTCGCATGTCCGGCATCAGGATTTCTCACGGAGGTCTCGATTTCCTGTTTTAGTTTTTTCAAATCCACACCAAAATAACGCAGTACCTGAATGGCCATACCTTCTCCTTCGCGTAATATTCCCAACAACAGATGCTCCAGGCCTATATAGTTGTTTCCCAGTCGTACCGCTTCCTCCCGGCTGTACGACATGACGTCTTTCATTCTGTTCGAAAATTTCGTATCCATTAATTCTTTTGTTTTTCTTTTGCAAAATTAAACATTAGCACCTTACCAATAAGACTAAAAGGTGAAAATATATTTTTAAGGTATTCTGCTCCTGGTCAAAAATAAGCAGAAAAATCTCACATTATAACAAAGGTAATTCACAAAAGTGATATTCACGGTTTGGTTATCATTAATTTTTAACTGCATTTTGTTAATAGAAAACCGGAATATAACCGGCAGATTTGTTTCGTAAATTCTTAAGAAAGTATTACTTTTGCAGGTTAATAAATATTTCATAAACTAAGTTTGAGGAGTTCAATTAATGGAAAATTTTCCTGAAGGAGAGAGGATTCTAAGAATCAATATTGAAAACCAGATGAAATCCTCCTACATCGATTATTCGATGTCGGTGATTGTTGCCCGTGCTTTACCGGATGTTCGTGATGGAATGAAACCGGTACACCGCAGGGTTTTGTTCGGAATGTACGAACTGGGCGTGTTTTCGAACCGCCCGTATAAAAAGTCAGCCAGAATAGTGGGAGAGGTGCTGGGGAAATTTCACCCGCACGGCGATAGTTCCGTTTATGATACGATGGTGCGTATGGCCCAGGATTGGTCGTTACGCTATCCTTTGGTCGAAGGCCAGGGTAACTTCGGGTCTATCGACGGTGACAGCCCGGCAGCCATGCGTTATACCGAAGCCCGGCTGAACAAGATCGCAGAAGAAATGTTGGTGGATCTTGAAAAAGATACCGTCGATCAACAGAATAATTTTGACGACAGCCTGAAGGAACCCAAGGTACTCCCGGCTTTGATCCCAAACTTACTGGTGAACGGAGCTTCCGGAATTGCCGTCGGAATGGCTACCAACATGGCCCCGCACAACCTCACGGAAGTGGTGGACGGCATCATCGCATACATCGAAAACAGAGACATTACCATCCCTGAGTTGATGGAATATATTAAAGCACCTGACTTCCCCACGGGAGGTATCATTTACGGCTACGAAGGCGTAAAGGAAGCTTTTGAAACGGGGAGGGGCCGCATCGTGATTCGGGGCCGTGTGAATATAGAAGAATCGGCCAGCGGCCGTGAGCACCTGATAATTACAGAGTTACCTTATCAGGTCAACAAGGCAGAGATGATCCGGAAGACCGCCGACCTGGTCAACGAAAAGAAAATCGAAGGCATCGCCGACATCAATGATGAGTCGGACCGTAACGGGATGCGTATCGTTTATGAATTGAAAAAGGATGCCCTGCCCAGCATCATCATCAATCAGCTGTACAAACAGACGGCTTTACAGAGTTCCTTCAGTGTCAATAACATCGCGTTGGTAAACGGCAGGCCGGAGGCGCTGAATCTGAAAGATCTGATCAGGCATTATGTGAATCACCGTCATGAAGTGGTGATCCGCCGTACCCGTTATGATCTAAATGAAGCTGAGAAGAAAGCCCACATTCTGGTAGGATTGCTGATTGCACTGGACAACATCGATGAAGTCATCAAACTGATCCGCGCTTCCAAGACTCCGGATGAAGCCAAAGACGGTTTGATGTCGCGTTTTGAATTGTCCGAGGTTCAGGCCAAAGCCATTCTGGATATGCGTCTGCAAAAGCTCACCGGGTTGGAGCGGGATAAGCTGAAAGAAGACTACGAAAACCTGATGGCCCTGATCAAGGAACTGAAAGAAATTCTGGGTGATGAATCACTCAGGATGGAGATCATCAAGGACGAATTGCGGCGCATCAGAGAAAAATATGGCGACGAACGTCGCTCAGAAATTGAGTATACTGCCGAAGACATCCGTATGGAAGATGTGATCCCCAACGAACCGGTGGTCATTACCATTTCGAGTTTGGGATATATCAAAAGAACTTCGCTAACGGAATATCGCGTGCAGGCCAGGGGAGGCCGTGGTTCGCGCGGAAGCACCACACGGGAAGAAGACTTCCTGGAACACCTGTTTGTGGCCACCAACCACGATTATATGCTTTTCTTCACCCAGAAGGGAAAAGTGTACTGGATGCGTGTGTTTGAGATCCCGGAAGGTGCCAAAACTTCGAAAGGACGTGCCATCCAGAACCTGATCCAGATCGATCCGGAAGATTCCGTGAAAGCCTATATTAATGTGAAAGACCTGAATGATGAAGAGTACATCAACAACAATTTCATCATTCTGGCCACCAAAAAAGGAACCATTAAAAAGACTTCGCTGGAAGCTTATTCGCGTCCGCGGCAGGGGGGTATCAACGCCATTACCATTCACGAAAATGATGAATTGCTGGCCGCACGCCTTACCAACGGTAACAACGAGGTGCTGATGGCCCTGCGTTCCGGTAATGCTATTCGTTTCCCGGAAAATACGGTTCGTCCCATGGGAAGAACGGCTGCCGGGGTACGTGGTATCCGTCTTTCCAGCGATAAGGACGAAGTGATCGGCATGATCTGCCTGGAACATCCTGATTATGATGTCCTGGTGGTTTCTCAAAAAGGATACGGAAAACGTTCAAAATTAGAGGATTACAGAATTACCAATCGGGGAGGTAAGGGGGTTAAAACCCTGAGTATCACCGAAAAAACCGGAGAGCTTATTGCCATCAATAACGTGACCGATGAAGATGATCTGATGATCATTAACAAGTCCGGGATTATCATCAGGATCTCCGTCAGTGAGTTGCGGACCATGGGAAGGGCAACCCAGGGCGTTCGCCTGATCAACCTGAAAGACGAGGACGAAATCGCTGCAGTAGCAAAGGTTCCTGTCAACGAATTTGAAGGCGAGGAGGGTGAAGAAGCTGAATTGGAGGGTGAAGAAAGCACAGAAGCTGCTGATTTGCAGGCCCCTGAACCGAAGGAATAAACTCTCTCAATTTAGAAGAACTTTAATCAGTTTGATATAAGGTGTATAATTAGCGTAATTAAATATATTTGCAAAAAAATTATTATCACATGAAAAGAATTATTTTATTAACAGCTATTAGTTTGTCTTTTGTATTTTCTGCTTATGCTCAGAGAGGCGAGAGGACAGATGCCTATCTGGCATTACAAAAGGGTAAGCTGAAGGAAGCAAAAGAGGCAATTGATAAAGCTGTCAAGAATGAAAAAACCATGAATGACGCTAAAACATGGTTGTATTATGGTGAAGTTTATTATGGTATCTCGACCAGCCCGTTGCCGGTTTTCCGCAATCTGGATCCCCAGGCGGCGCAAAAAGCGCTGGCAGCCTTCGAGAAAGCTAAAAAGCTGGACGAAAAACACAAAATTACAAAAGAAGCCGACGCATATATTGGAAAACTTTCCGGAGTGTTCTACACGGCTGGGGCCAACGATTTCAAGGTAAAAGACTATAACAAGGCCGTTACCGATTTTGAACAGGCTTTCAAGATCGCCGGTATTATGGGAAAAACAGATACTACGGCTGCTTATAACGTGGGGATCAGTGGTGTGCTGGCCAATCAGCCCAAAGTAGCTGCTGAATATTTAAAAAAATGTATTGATTTAAATTTCAAGGATCCCAAGGTTTTTATTTTCTACTCACGTTCGTTGAAACAAATGGGAGATACCACAGGTGCCATGCAGGCTTTGGAACAGGGTAGAACCCGTTTCCCCAAAGAATTGAGCATTTTGCTGGAACAGGCTCAGATTTATCTGGAACAGGGAAAGACAGAACAACTGATCGCCAGTCTGAAAGAAGCGATCGCACGGGAACCTAACAGCCCGAGCAATGCCAATTTCTACTTCCTGATCGGAAAAAGCTATGACGACGCTGGTAATAAGACCATGGCTGAAGAATATTACAAGAAAGCCATCGGCGTAAAAGCTGACTTCTTCGAAGCTTATTATAATATTGGCGCTATTTTCGTCAACAATGCATCCAATATTCAGAAACAGGCCAACAACCTGCCATTGAATAAAGTTAAAGAATACAACGCGTTGAACGATTCTGCCAATGCACAGTTAAGACTTTCATTGCCCTGGCTTGAAAAAGCACTGAGCATCCGTCCCGGAAACAAACTTTCGACTGCCGCTTTGAAAGAAGCATACACACGTTTGAAGATGTATGACAAGCTGAAAGCTTTGAATGCAAACAAATAAATAAAAAGGATAAAGGGAAGAGGGAGAACCTTTCTTCCCTTTATTTTGAGATAATATATTTAACATAATATAAATTATAGGACAAAAATAATATTATCGAAATATGCCTGTTTTCTTGGCAGATAGCAACTTAAATGATTATAGAGAGATTTGTTGCCGGATAATTATCATTTGAAATTTCATAATATTGAGAGAATTATTTTTCAACATTTCCATCCTCAAAAATATCCGACACAAAAGTCTGTTCCTGCATGGGTGGCCTGACATAACCTTTCTCCGGAGTCAGCGCGGGAAGTTTGATGGGCGGTGGCGTTAAATCTTCATAGGGAATTTGGTTCAGCAAATGCTGGATGGTATTCAAGTGGGCTCTTTTTTTGTCGTCGGCATCGACTACAAACCAGGGCGACACTTTGGTATCTGTGTAAGAGAACATTTCATCTTTTGCCTGAGAATATTCTACCCATTTTTCCCTGGATTTCAAATCCATGGGGCTCAATTTCCATCGCTTTGTAGGATGTTCAATTCGTGATTGGAACCTTTTTTCCTGTTCTTCTTCACTCACTGAAAACCAATATTTTATCAAAATAATACCGGAATGGATCAGCATATTCTCAAAATGCGGGCAAGAACGCAGAAAGTCCCAGTATTCATCATCTGTACAAAATCCCATGACTTTCTCTACCCCCGCACGGTTATACCACGATCGGTCGAACAACACGATCTCTCCCGCCGAGGGCAAATGGGCTACATAACGTTGAAAATACCATTGGGTTTTTTCTTTGTCAGTGGGCACTCCCAATGCGACAACCCTGGCCACACGCGGATTTAAAACTTCAGTAATCAGCTTGATGGCACCGCTTTTCCCTGCCGTATCGCGCCCCTCAAAAAGCACGGCAATGCGTATTCCCTTTGCTTTTACCCACTCCTGCAGTTTTACAAGTTCAATCTGCAGTTCCTGTAATTTTTGAATGAAGACCTTTTCCTTGAGTTTTCCGTGTTTATTAAGAATTTGCCCTTTTTGATCCATTTTGATGTTTGTTTTTCACAAATTTAGCAATTTTGATGGATCGAATCCGGGGCTTAGTCCATTTTCAAACTGAAGCCCGGCTCCTTATCTGAAACGTTTGTGAAAGATTCAAAGCATAAAAAAGTACGGAAGAATGTCTTATTTAGAACCATTTTAATTATTATATTTGCATCATCAAATTAGAATCCCTAATGGCAACAGCAGCGCAATCAGTTCTTTCCAGTTTAAAGCTAACAAAAGAAGATATTTTACGTGATTTCCGGATCGCCAATGAAAGTCGGCACGCCAGTTTTCTGGGGCGACGCGAAGTTTTGACCGGGAAAGCAAAATTCGGAATTTTCGGTGACGGAAAAGAAATTCCTCAACTGGCCATGGCCCGGGCTTTTCAGGATGGCGACTGGCGCTCAGGATATTACCGTGATCAGACTTTCATGTTTGCCACCGAAATGATGACCCTCGAAGAGTTTTTTGCACAGCTTTACGGCGATACCGACCTGAAGGCGAATCCTGCCAGCGGCGGACGGTTGATGAATAATCACTTCGGAACCCGCAGCCTGGATGAAAACGGGCACTGGAAAGACCTTACCAAACAAAAGAACAGTTCCTGCGACACCTCTCCCACTGCCAGCCAGATGCCGCGGTTGCTCGGGCTCGCAAGTGCTTCCAAGCATTTTAAGGCCCTGAAGGACCAACAAATATGCTGGGGATTTTCGAAAAAAGGCAATGAAGTGGCTTTCGGGACAATTGGTGATGCATCAACTTCTGAAGGCCATTTTTTTGAGACGATAAATGCTGCCGGCGTGTTGCAGGTTCCCATGGCCCTTTCTGTATGGGACGACCAGTGGGGCATTTCCGTTCCTAATAAGTTCCAGACTACCAAAGGAAACATCTCCGGGGCCCTAGCCGGATTTCAGAAAGAAAAAGATACCAACGGCATCGAGATTTTCAGGGCCAACGCCTTTGATTATCCCCAACTGATAGAAACATATCGCAAAGGTGTTGACCTTTGCAGGAAAAATCACGTTCCGGTGTTGTTTCATATCATCGGGTGTACCCAGCCGCAGGGACATTCCACCTCCGGTTCGCACGAGCGCTACAAAACACCGGAACAGCTTCAGGACGAAAAAGACAGAGACGGCATCAGCCGGATGCGGCAGTGGATCCTAGAGGAAGGTATTGCCACCGAAAAAGACCTGGAAACTATTGAAAACGAAGCCATGGCAAGGGTTCGTGAAGCCAAAAAGAACGCCTGGAAGAATTTCCAGGATCCCATCAAGAAACAACGCAGCGAATTGTTGCAACAAATTAATATGGCGCGTTGTGCCTGTGTGGAAAAGGATCAGGTCGAAGCATTGAAAAAAGAACTGGCACAAATTGAAGCCCCGATCCTTAAAGACGTGATGAGTGTTGCCCGCAAGGCCCTGCGGCAATTCTGCAATTCCTGCGACATCCACGATGTGGTCTTTAAAAACAACGTCCGGAAATGGCTGAATGCCCGCATGGATGATGATCACCAGCG
Organism: uncultured Lentimicrobiaceae bacterium; assembly: GCA_964456625.1. Classification (GTDB taxonomy): domain Bacteria; phylum Bacteroidota; class Bacteroidia; order Bacteroidales; family F082; genus Sulfidibacterium. Next base: position 71,402 of record CAYWBO010000002.1, read on the forward strand.
ATACAGCAGCTTTTTGTACAGCCAGTCGGAGTGGTCTGCCCTGAAAATCAAAAGTGTCCCTCCTGCGTTTGAAAAAGACGCTGAGATGGTCCCCGGAAGGGAAATCCTGCGTGATAATTTTAAAGTTGTATTCGAGAACAACCCGCTGGTTGTGGCTTTCGGCGAAGATGTGGGAAAAATCGGCGGGGTGAACCAGACCTACGAAGGTTTGCAGAAGATCTTCGGTGAGAACCGGATCTTCGACACGGGGATCCGCGAAGCAACCATTATCGGGCAAGGCATCGGCATGGCATTGCGAGGCTTCCGCCCCATCGCTGAAATTCAGTATTTCGATTATCTGTTATATGGGTTACAGGTGATCAGCGATGACCTGGCTACTACCCATTACCGGTCACACGGTGGCCAGAAAGCGCCGATGATCATCAGCACCCGGGGGCACAGGCTAGAAGGGATCTGGCATTCAGGTTCCCCCATGGGCATGCTGCTGAGCGCCGTACGCGGCGTGCATGTGGCCGTTCCCCGCGATATGACCCAGGCAGCCGGATTTTACAATACCTATCTGGCTTCGGATCAGCCCGTAGTGATCATCGAGCCGCTGAACGGATACCGGTTGCGCGAAAGAAAGCCTTCCAATATGGGCGAATTCAGGACTCCGGTGGGAATTCCGGAAATCCTGCAGGAAGGGACTGATCTTACACTGGTTACTTACGGTTCGTGCGTACGCATTGCCCGGGAGGCTGTTAAACAGCTCATGGAATTTGATATCAGCGTGGAACTCATTGATGTTCAAACGTTGATTCCGTTTGATGTTGAGGGCGTTATTTATGAATCTCTGAAAAAAACCAATAAAATACTTTTCTTCGACGAAGATGTGCCGGGCGGTGCCACCACTTACATGCTGCAGAAAGTGCTGGAAGCCCGGAAGGGTTTCTTTAACCTGGACCTGGAACCCAGAACGCTGACTGCAAGATCACACCGTGCTGCCTACAGTACCGACGGCGATTATTTTTCCAATCCCAACGCCGAAGACGTTTTCGAAACCGTTTATCAGATGATGCATGAATACCATCCTTCCAGGTATCCCGGCATTTTTTGATTTCCTGAATTTAAAGCATAAAATGCCTTTATCTTTGTACCTGTTTCAGAAAGATATCATCATGCCAAATCATAAGATAAACGGGAATAACGGTCACACGGCTTCAGGGCCACTGGGAAACGAGAAACTCAAATTTCCCGTAAGTTACCGTTTAAAAGCCGTATTGGAAGCATCGCTGGGGGAAGAAACCGACAAGCAGAAGCTTGAAAGTGTCTTTGATTCCCTGCAGATCGCCTTTGCTTTTCACGACCACAGGCCGAGCAGCAAAGGAAACTACATCAGTTACACCTATCAGGTGACACTTCACAACAGGCCTCAGATGCTGGAGCTTTATGAAAAGCTGAAAGATGTTGAAGGATTGAAATTTGCGTTGTAGTTTTTCCTTTTTCAAAATTAAATCTCCATGCACGACATTGAGCCATACTACAACTGGCAGCATCTTTACAGCGCTTCCCGTGACAACCGCTCTCCTTTTTACGGAAAGCGGCACAGTGAGCTGTATTTCGAGCACACGATCTACAACTATTATATTCATCCCCAGTGGGATGAATTCGGCTCCCAGACGCTTTACCTGAAAGTGCTCTTTGTCGATTACGACCAGCAATACTGTGTCATCGAATTTTTGGGAGAATGGAACGATATCCTGTATAATGATGTGATGTATCTGTATCGCAATGTGATAGAGAATCTGCTGGAAGAACAGATCAAATATTTTATCCTGATCGGGGAAAATGTGCTGGATTTCCATGCCGATACGGACGATTATTATGCGGAATGGTTTGATAACATTGAGGACGGCTGGATTGTCGGCCTCAATTTCAGGAAACACGTGATCAAGGAATTTACCGATACCAACATTGACCAGTTTATTGCTTTCGGAGGCGGATTTGATGCTTTTTCCTGGCGCAAGTTGCAGCCGGAGCAGCTGTTTTCTTTTCTGAATAGTCTTATTATTAAGAGGTTGACGTAATTGTATGGACAATCATAAAGCCATCATCATCAAAGTCTTCGGCCGCGTTCAGGGCGTGGGGTTCCGTTATTATGCCCAGAAGCAGGCACTGGAGTTGGGAATTACCGGCTATGTAAGAAACCTTCGTGACGGAAGTGTGTACGTTGAAGCCGAGGGACAGGAATCCGCCCTGGAGCAGTTTGTTCAGTGGAGTGAAGTGGGTCCGGCATGGGCGCGGGTTACAAAGCTCGAAAAACAATGGATTCCCCTTCAGGGATACCGCACCTTCGAGATCAGATAATTATTTCACTGCCCGCAGGAATTCTCGTTTCCCCGGAGGTCCCGGAATCTTTTCAATTTGAAATCCACAGCCTTTCAGGAGCCGTTTGACGCTTCCTTTGCAGGAATAAGTGGTGAGTACTCCTCCGGGCTTTAACGCGTCATAAAGCTTCTTAAATCCTTCGACGGTCCACATTTCGGGTTGGGATTCCGGTGAGAACGCATCAAAAAAGACCACATCGTATTTTTCACGACCCAAACGGGCTTCTTCGAATCTCTCGATCCGCAGACTGAAATCAAATAAGCTCCCCAATTTTTTGTTTTCCCCTCCCCTGTGCATTTCAGCAAATATCGAATCGTTGGTATTCAATAGTTTAGAATAGTTCAATTGAAGAATTTGTTCGGATTCAATGGGAAAAGCTTCGATGCCCTGGTAAACCACCGGGATGTTGTTTTGCTCTGCCCACTGGTAGCTCAGTAAGGCATTCAACCCGGTGCCGAAGCCGATTTCCAGTATGCAAACGGGTTGAGTATTTTTAGACACAAAATCCAGTCCCGCCCGGATAAAAATGTGAACCGATTCCTGTATGGCACCGAAAACAGAGTGATAATGCTCTCCGCTTTGAGCACTGAATAATGTATTGGACCCGTCGCCCGTAACCATGGCTTTGCTTTCTCCCATGGTGCAAAATTAAAGGAAGTAGGCTTTCCTAAAGAATCATCAGGAATATTTATAAAAAACGTTAGTCACTCTATGAACTTTAGTCACTCTATGAACTCTTAAAAAAATTCGTACCTTGGTCAAAAAAGTCAACATGCTCAACAACATCTCTTTGGAAAACATCTTGTTTCTTGATATTGAGACGGTCCCGGCCTATCCGGCCTTTGAGAAGGTACCCGAAAAATTCAGGAAATTGTGGGAAAAGAAGGCGCGAAACCTGGGAGGTAAAGACGAAGAGCAGACAGCAGAGGACCTTTATGAACGGGCGGGAATTTATGCCGAATTCGGAAAGATCATCTGTATTTCCTGTGGTTTCATCAACGGGAATGAGATTCGCCTGAAATCATTTTATGGGGACGATGAGAAGATTTTGCTGCAAGAGTTTATCCAACTGCTTCAGCGGCATTATAATCGTTCAGATTCGCTGTTATGTGCCCACAACGGTAAAGAATTTGATTTCCCTTACCTGGCACGCCGGATGCTGGTTCAGGGCCTTGAGTTGCCTCCGATTCTGGATCTGGCAGGGAAAAAACCCTGGGAAGTCCGGCACCTGGATACACTGGAATTGTGGAAATTTGGTGATTACAAGCATTATACGTCTCTTGAATTGCTGGCCGCTATTTTTGATATCCCCACGCCAAAGGACGATATCGACGGCAGCCAGGTGGCACACGTTTACTGGGAAGAAAAAGACCTGGAACGCATTGCCGTTTATTGCCAGAAAGACGTATTAACCACCATCCAGCTTTTCAGAAGGTATCAGGGATTGTCTTTGATCCGCGATGAGTTTGTCATATACGGGTAATCTTGCCGGCACACAAGTTATTTTGAAACATTAATTCAAAGAAAGTCAGTTTACTGAGGCGTTCTCATGGAAAAACACGTGCTATCCAAATCGACCTTTATCCGGGGCGTTCAATGTCTTAAATCATTGTATCTCAATAAAAACAGTCCGTTTTTACGCGACAGGCTACCCGATGCGCAACGTGCTGTTTTTAAGCGGGGTGCGGATGTGGGTTTGCTGGCGCAACAGCTGTTTCCGCACGGTGTTAATCTGAGCCCGAAATCTCCGGCACAGTTCCGGAAGAAAGTTTCGGAAACGGCTATGATCATCAGGACCGATGCTTTTAAATCCTTGTATGAAGCTGTTTTCCAGTTTGACGGATCGCTGGCCATTTTGGATATTCTGGTCAAAGGGCAGCAGTCGTGGATTGCCTACGAGGTGAAGAGCTCCACCCGGATCTCCGATACCTACCTGATGGACGCTGCGTTTCAGTATTATGTCATTACAAACTCCGGCGTAGCGCTGGAGAACTTTTTTTTGGTATACATCAACAAAGACTATGTTTTTGACGGGGCCCCGGACCTGGAAAAACTGTTTATCAAGCAGAGCGTGTTGAATGAAGTGATTGATTTACAAAAGGTTATTTCAAATAAAATAAAGGAAGAAAAAGAAATATTATCCCGTTCTGCTTCTCCTGAGATCAACATCGGAACGTGGTGCCATGATCCTTATCCCTGTGATTTTCTCGGACATTGTTGGAAAAATGTCAAAGAAAGCAGCGTTTTATACCTGGATGCCTGGGATGAAAAGGACCGGTTTGACTTTTATTACGCCGGAAAGGATGATCCGAAAGCCTTGGAATCGGGCATGCTTTCAGAAAAACAAAAGATCCGGCTTTGGTCGGCACAAAACAAGAAAATATATGTTAACGATCAGAAATTGAATGAATTATTAGGGGATACAACTGATAATTTATTGATTTTATCTCCGTATTTTCTGAAGCTGGCTGTCCCCTACCTGCCGGATACGAAACCCTATCAGCCCGTTCCTGTTGCCTGTGGCTTGCAAACTTCGTCGGGTAATCCGGAAATCACTTTTTTTATCAGGGAGGAAAATCCGATAGAATTATTTGTTTCATATTTTAGAAAAATAATTGAAACAGATTGTAATATAGTTATTTACAACATAGAAAAATTATATGATTTTTTGAGAGAAACCG
>CAYWBO010000002.1:76549-93332 GCA_964456625.1 uncultured Lentimicrobiaceae bacterium
ACAAGCAATAAAATAAATCAACAAAAAGTTTGTCCTGAACTTTTCAATTCGTATTTTTGGAAAATGGAAAACGTCAATTCCCAAACAAAGCGAAAACAAACTCCTTCCAAACAGGGATCGCTGAATAACAATCTTCTGGAGCATGGAAAAGTTCCGCCACAGGCGGTTGACCTTGAAGAGGCTGTGTTGGGCGCCATGATGCTGGAACAGGATGCCGTCACGCAGGTGATCGATATCCTGAAGCCCGAGGTCTTTTACAAAGATTCGCACCAGCGGATATTTTCGGCCATCCAAAGGCTGTTTACGAAGTCGGAACCGGTGGATATCATGACCGTTACCAACGAGCTGAAAAACACCGGCGAACTGGAAATGGTGGGTGGCCCCTATTACATCACGATGCTGACCAGCCGGATCGCTTCTTCAGCTAACGTGGAATACCATTCGCGTATCCTTCTGCAGAAGCATATCCAGCGGGAATTGATAAAAATTTCCTCCGACATCATCAAAGATGCATTCGAAGATACCACCGATGTGTTTGATTTGCTGGACCGTGCCGAGCAGGGCTTGTTCAGTGTGTCCGAGTCCAACCTGCGACGCGGGGTGGAGAGTATGCCGGGCCTTATCAAGCAGGCGATCGACAATATAGAAAGTGCCAAAAATTCAGAGACCCAGCTGAGTGGGGTTTCTTCGGGTTTTATGGCATTGGACCGGATTACATCAGGATGGCAGCGGTCCGATCTGATCATTCTTGCTGCCCGTCCTGCCATGGGGAAAACTTCATTTGCGTTGTCCATGGCCCGGAATATTGCAGTACAGTTCAACAAACCGGTGGCTGTTTTTTCGTTGGAAATGTCAGCCGTACAGTTGGTAACACGTTTGATATCCAGCGAAAGCGAGCTTAACTCCACTAAGCTGAGGAAAGGCGATCTGGCAGAATATGAATGGCAGCAGCTGAATACCCGGATTAATTCACTTGCCAACGCCAAAATCTTTATTGACGACACTCCTGCCCTGACGATTTTTGAATTAAGGGCCAAATGCCGTCGTTTGAAGCAACAGCACGACATCCAGATGGTTTTTATCGATTATCTGCAGCTGATGAGCGGTGGTAGTGAAGCCAAAGGCAACCGGGAACAGGAGATCAGTATGATCTCCCGTGCTTTAAAAGCGCTGGCCAAGGAATTGAACATCCCGGTGCTGGCCCTCTCGCAGTTGAGCCGTGCCGTTGAAAACCGCCCGGGGGCTTCCGGAAAGCCAATCCTTTCCGACTTGCGTGAATCCGGTGCCATTGAGCAGGATGCCGATATTGTCCTGTTTATTTACCGTCCGGAATATTACAAAATGGATACTTACGAAGACGGCACGCCCACCAAAAATATGGCGGACATCATTATCGCAAAACACAGAAACGGCGCCACCGGAGAGATCAAGCTTAAATTCATCAGCAACTTTGCCAAGTTTGAAGATTATCATGAATCGGGTCAGGGTGGTGGAGAATATACCGCCGGCGATCTTCAAAGCGGCATGCGTACGTATCAGTCCAAGATGAATGATCTGGAAGAGCCCGAGGCTGATATGCCGTTTTAAGAAAATCCTTTAAATCAAAATATTTTTTACCAAAATTTAAATTTATGAAAACATTAAAGTCAACGCTCGTTTTAGGTATTGCTTTTGTATTGTTAGCTGCTCCGGGGCAGTTGTTTGCAAAGAAAAAAATTAATTTGAAATACAAATTGCATCAAAATGACAAATTTGTCACCAAAAGCAATACCAATCAGAACATTGAAATGGAGAACCAGGGGCAGACGGTTAACATTCAGTCGATTTCAACTCAGGATGTGACCACTGTTGTTGATAAGGTAGCTGCCAATTCAATAGCCACTTCCTCCACGATCAATAAAATCACCTATTCACAGTCCGTTTTCGGCCGGAAGATCACCTACGATTCTTCGGACCCCAACTCTTATGCATCAGGACCGGCCAAGGCGCTGGGAGATAAATTCAATGCCATGATCGGAAAATCCTATCAGACCGTGCTGGACGATCTGGGACATGTGATCAGCATAGATATGAGCCAGGTGACAGGCGATAATGGCAAAGTGGCCGGGAGCCTGAACTCCGATGACAGTTATATTGTTTTCCCGAATCATCCTGTGGAGGTCGGTGATACCTGGGAAGCTGACCTGAAACCCATCAAGAGCAGCGACATGAAGGTTCATGTGAAATATACCCTGAATAAAATTTCAGGAAATGATGCCGTAATTGGTATTGAAGCCAAGATCACTGCCAGCAAAGTAGCCGACAACAATATGACGATGGACGGGGTTCAGAATGGTGAAGCTACGGTTGACATCCGTAACGGATGGACTACAAAAATCAATATCGATCAGGAAGTTAAGATGTCAGTACAGCAAAACGGAATGTCTATTCCGATGACCATCAGCGGAACCATCATAAAAACTTCTGAGAAGAAATAAAATGGAATCAGATGATTTAGGAAAGGGGCTAAAAGCCCCTTTTTTGTTTTAATGCAGGGCCGACAGGATCAGATCCAGATCACGGAACGACAAGCCGTATTTGTTGCCTATAAACTCGTTGGTAAGGATCCCGCTGTATACATAAACGCCTTTGCCAAAAGCCTTGTCGTCCCGGCTCAGGTTTTCGATGCCGCCGGCTTCGGTTAACTCCAGCAACAGCGTCATCAAAAAGTTGCTCAGCGAATAGGAAGCGGTATGCGGTACGCGCGACGCAATATTGGGGACACAGTAATGTGTAACTCCGTATTCTTTGTACACCGGATGCTTGTGGGTCGTTTGTCTTGAGGTCTCGAAACATCCTCCCTGATCGATGCTCACATCGACGATCACGGCGCCCTGTTTCATTTCCATAATCATCTCTTTGGGAACCATATAGCAAGCCTGTCCCGACGGAGAGTGCTTGGCGCCGATCACCACATCGGCTTCCCGGATGGCCTTTTCCAGAATGGGTGGCTGCAGCACGGCTGTGAAAACGCGGTTTCCAAGTTTGTATTGAAGTTCCCGCATCTTATAGATAGAGTCGTCGAAGATCTTCACCTGGGCTCCCATTCCCAGTGCGGTTCGTGCGGCGTATTCTGCCACGGTTCCTGCACCGATGATGACGACTTCCGAGGGCCTCACGCCCGGAAACCCGCCCAGCATGATGCCTTTTCCGTAATCGGCATGGCACAGGTATTCGGCAGCGATCATGATCGAAGCATTGCCAATGATCTCGCTCATGGATTTCACCAGCGGAAAAGCCCCGGCCTTGTCTTTAATGTATTCGTAAGCAACGGCGTTGACCTTTTTATTCAGTAATTTCTGGAAATAATTTCTGGAACGTCCCTGAAGTGATACGGAAGAAAAAAGCGTCTGCCCTTTCTCCATCAGATCGACTTCCACATCTGTGGGCGCGCTGATCTTCACGATTATGTTGGCTTTATAGACTTCTTCTGTTGTATGAACGATCTCGGCCCCGGCATCGGCATACTGGCTGTTAGGGAAATAGGCTGCCTTTCCGGCATCTTCTTCCACCAGCACGCGGTGACCGTTTTTTATGAGCACGCCCGCAGCCATAGGGGCTAAAGGTACCCGGCTTTCATTCGGGTCAGCTTCGCGCGGGATTCCGATAATGAATTGTTTTTTTTCGGGTTTCCTTTCGAGGGTTTCTTCTTTGGGCATCAGGCTGTTTTTGTCAGAATACCGAATATAGGTCTTTCCTTCTTCTGTCATTTTTAAGATGTTATATAATTGTTAGTAGTTCAATTATTTTGACTTTCATCTTCTGCGTGAAGTTTGGTGTAAAAAGTAACCAAACGCTCTTCGTCATCGTTGACTTCAATTGAAATATATACGTAAGATTCCGGCAAAAGTTGCGAAATCATCTCAGGCCATTCCAGAAAACAATAACTGCCGCTGTAAAGGTATTCTTCAAAGCCGATGTCAAAAACTTCTTCAATCTTATTAATCCTGTAAAAATCAAAATGATAAAATACGGTGCCCTGGCGATCCTCATATTCGTTTACCAACGAAAAGGTGGGGCTGCTGGCGACATCCGATGAGCCTATCACTTCGGTGAAGGCTTTTACCAGGGTAGTCTTCCCTGCTCCCATCTTCCCGTAAAGGGCAAAAATCCTTTCCTCCTTAAAAGTATCCAGAATGATCTTTGCGATCTCCTTCAAATCTTCCGGCCGGCTTGCCTTCAGCGTCTGTTTTTTATTCATTATTTGGCGTTCAGTGTAATAAATGGAATCAGCACTTCTTCAAGGGAAATTCCGCCGTGCTGGAATGTATTGCTGTAAAATTTAACGTAATAATTATAATTGTTCGGGTAGGCAAAGAAGTTGCTGCCTTTGGTGAACACCCAGCGGGTACTTACATGGTGTTTCGGCAGGAAGTATTCTTCGGGCTGAAGCATCTCGAATACTTCTTTCTGATTGTAAGCCAGGCTTTTACCATATTTGTAACGCAGGTTGCTGTTCACATTTTTATCACCCAGTATCTTCACCGGATCATGCACCCGGATGGAACCATGGTCGGTGGTGATGATGATCTTGACATTTTTCGTTGCCAGGTATTTGATGATCTCGAAAAGCGAGGAATGTTCGAACCAGGAAGCCATTAAGGATCGGTAAGCCGATTCGTTGTCTGCCAGTTCCCGGATGATCTCCATCTCTGTACGTGCATGCGAAAGCATGTCCACAAAATTGTATACGATCACGTTGAAATCAAACTGCATGAGGTTGGCTATATTTTCCAGCAGCTTCTTGCCCGCTTCGTGGTTTAAGATCTTGTTATAGGAGTATTTAACCTGTTTGCCATATCTTTTGAACTGCTCGCCCAGAAGCTCGGCTTCGAATTGGTTTTTTGTCCCTTCGTCCTGCTCTTCAATCCAGTAATGTGGGAACCGGTTCCGGATCTCCAGCGGCATCATGCCTGAAAAGAGAGCATTTCTGGCGTATTGTGTGGTGGTAGGCAAAATGCTGTAATACAGGTCGTCTTCTTCAACCCTGAAATAATTGCTGATCATGGGTTCGATGGTTTTCCACTGATCGTAACGTAAATTGTCGATCAGCAGGAAAAAGATTTTCTGGTTCTTCCCTAACTGGGGCAATACCTTTTCCTTGATCAGGGTATGAGACTGCACCGGTTTATCGTCCGTTTTGCCGTAAAGCCAGTCTTTATAGTGGGCAGAATAAAACTTTGAAAAGCCCACATTGGCTTCGTTTTTTTGTAGCGAAAGTACTTCGTTAATACCTTGGTCATCCGATTTTTCAAGGTCTATTTCCCATCGTATCAGTTTTTTGTAAATATCAACCCAATCGCCGGTACCGAGCTGGTCCTGGAGTTTCATACTGATCTCACGAAATTCCTGCTGGTAGTTCATAGTAGCCTTCTCGCCCATCAGTTTTTTGTTTTCCAGATTGCGTTTCAGTGATAACAAAATCTGGCTGGGTTTCACGGGTTTTATCAGATAATCGGCGATATTGGAACCGATGGCATCTTCCATGATGGATTCCTCTTCGCTTTTTGTAATCATCACAACAGGGAGTCCGGGCTGCATATCCTGCAGTTTTTCAAGGACTTCAATGCCACTGAGGCCCGGCATCTGCTCATCCAGAAAAACAATGTCAAAAGTTTCTTCAGCTACTTTTTCCAGTACATCATCTCCGCTGTTCACTGCCACCACCTCGAAACCTTTTTCTTCGAGAAAAATGATGTGTGGACGCAGCATTTCTATCTCGTCATCAGCCCACAGTATTTTTGTTTTGCTCATTTATTCGTATTTAAATTTTGTATTCCGAATCCTGGATATTGGCTATCTTTGCCTTTATTAATTTGCAGAGATTAACTTCTTTGTGAATTTGGTTTTACAAAAATCAGGCATTTCCTTCACACGGAAAAGCCTGAAAAACAAATTTAAGAAAATTTATGAGTGCCCGCAACTTAAATAAACGCAAAATATTCAACGATCCGGTTTACGGCTTTATTCCCATCACGGACGATGTGATTTTCGATATCATTGAGCATCCTTTTTTCCAGCGTTTACGGCGTATCAAGCAACTGGGGCTGACCCATCTTGTTTATCCCGGTGCACTTCATACCCGTTTTCAGCACTCGCTGGGTGCCATGTATCTGATGGGGCGGGCAATCTCGGAGTTGAAAATGAAAGGGCACGAGATCAGTTCCGAAGAATCGGTAGCTGCCCAGATTGCCATGTTGTTGCACGATATCGGGCATGGGCCTTATTCTCATGCGCTGGAGCATAGTATTGTACATAAGGTGAGCCATGAAAGTATTTCCAAATGGTTTATGGAGCGGTTGAACCGTGAGTTTGACGGTAAGCTTCAGATGGCATTGGACGTCTTTGAAGGACGGTATCACAAGCATTTTCTGCAGCAACTGGTTTCCAGTCAGTTCGATATGGACCGCCTGGATTACCTGAAACGCGACAGCTTTTTTACCGGTGTCGCTGAGGGAACCGTTAATTATGAACGGTTGCTGAATATGCTTCAGATTGCCAACGACCAGCCGGTGATCGAGATAAAAGGTATTTATTCGGTAGAAAAATTCATCACGGCACGGCGCCTGATGTATTGGCAGGTTTATTTGCACAAAACGGTACTGGTGGCTGAATACATGGCCATTCATTTGCTGAAAAGAGCCAAATTCCTGGCCATGAACGGCGAAAAACTGTTTGCCACGCCGGCTTTACAATTCTTTCTCGAGAATGCCATTCAGGAAAAGGATTTTCTTGATGATCCGGGTGTGCTGGAAAGATTTGCCCAACTGGATGATTTCGATATTTTCACTTCTATGAAAGTCTGGATGGATCATCCTGATAAAGTGCTGTCTTCTCTGAGTAAAGCATTGATAAACAGGAATCTGTTCAGAATAGAATTGCAGAACGACCGGTTTGATGACTCAAAGGTAGTGCAGATCCGGGAAGCCACGAAGAAACAGTACGGCCTGACGGACGAAGAACTCACCTATTTTGTTTTTGATGAAAGTACCTCCAATTACATGTACAAGCCGGGTGTGGATAAGATCAACATCCTGTTTAAAGACGGCACAGTCAAAGACATCACGGAGGTTTCCGATCAGCTGAATATCAATATGCTTTCAAAACCTACCACAAAATTCTTTCTGTGCTATCCCAAGGATATCTTTCAGGAGGATTAAGAGTGAGAATAAAACACCCTTTTTCCCGTTTATCTTCAATTAATTTTCTTATTTTTAACCATTGTGGCACAGCTTTGGTAACTTTATAGTATTACAGAAGAAGGAACACGAAGTTTGCATTAAAGCTCGGCTTATAATTTGAATGGATAGAAAACAGCCTTGTGAACCATGAGCCAGGAGGCAAGAAAAATATTAACCGAATACTGGGGCTATACGCGCTTTCGGCCCATGCAGGAAGAGATCATCGATTCTGTCCTTCAGGGGAAAGATACGCTGGCGCTGCTGGCTACCGGCGGTGGTAAGTCGCTGACATTTCAGATCCCCGGAATGATCAAACCGGGGTGCTGCCTGGTGATTACTCCCCTTATTTCTTTGATGAAAGATCAGGCGGACCGCCTGAAAAAGCTGGGCATTTTTGCCAAGGCACTGTATACGGGCATGTTCCACGATGAGATCGAAGCTGTGCTTTCGGAAGCCATACACGGAAAGCTGAAATTCCTCTATGTCTCACCGGAAAGGCTGATGAGCAGCAGTTTTCAGTATGCACTGGCCAAGATCAACGTAAACCTGATCGCGGTGGATGAAGCCCATTGCATTTCACAGTGGGGTTATAACTTCCGGCCCACCTATCTGAAAATAGCCGAGATCAGAAAATATTTTGCGGGCATTCCCATTCTGGCGCTGACAGCAACGGCAACTCCCCAGGTCGTGGATGACATTATGGAAAAGCTGAGTTTCAGGGGCAACAACGTGCTGCGCAGTACCTTCGAGCGTAAAAACCTGGCGTTTCATGTCATCAGCGAGAATGATAAGACGGCCCGGTTGATACAGCTTTTAGCCGCTGAGAAAGGTTCCAGTATCGTTTATGTGCGCAACCGGAGAAAGACACGGGCGCTTTCAGAGATATTGACTCAAAACAATATTTCAGCGTCGTTTTATCATGCCGGTCTGGACCAGAAAACCAGGCTCGACAGGCAGAATTACTGGACGATGGGAAAGATCAGAGTGCTGGTGGCGACCAATGCCTTCGGGATGGGAATCGACAAATCCGATGTACGCCAGGTGATCCATTATGATCTTCCCGATTGCCTGGAGTCGTATTATCAGGAAGCCGGCCGTGCCGGAAGGGACGGAAGACCTGCTACGGCCTCCCTCCTCTTCAACAATCAGGATATCGGGCATGCCAAAAAACAACTGGTGGAATCCTTCCCGGAATTGGAAACCATCAGAAATATCTATAATGCCATGGGCAACTATTTTCAGATTCCGGAGGGAAGCGGTCAGGATAGGGGCTTCGATTTTAAGATCACGGATTTTTCCAACCAGTATGGTTTCGGACTGATCACGCTGTACAGCGCCATCAAATTGATGGAAAAAGAAGGTTATCTTGCCTTCGATGAGTCCAGCGGCCGCTACTCCAAGCTGATCCTCAGGCTCAGCAATGAAGATATGTACCGCTTTATGGTAGAGCATGAACGTTTTGAGATCCTTTTGAAAGAGATCATGCGATCCTATGGAGGCATTTTTAACGACTATGTGGCCATCGATGAGAAATTAGTAGCCAAACGGGCAGAAATGCCCGTAGAAGACGTTTATAAGGCTCTGAAATACCTTTCTCAGACTAAAATAGTCAACTATCTCCCCCTGAAGACAAGTCCGCAGATTTTTTTTAATACAGTGCGTCTGCCCAAAGAAAATATTGGCTTTTCTCAGGGAAACTATCAAAACCTGAAAAATGCTGCCGCTAAAAGACTGGATGCGCTGATCGATTACCTGGTCAACAATCAGGAATGCCGCAGTATGCAGTTGTTACGTTACTTTGGAGAAACCGGAGGCAAGCGTTGTGGTGTGTGTGATGTCTGTGCCTCCCTCAATAAAATGGAAATTACCGAGCTGGAATTTGAGACTGTAAGAGGTCGGATAAAGGATCTACTGACGGAAAAACCCAGACAATTGAATGAACTGGTTCCGCTGATAAAGGATTATGATGAAAAAAAAGTCATTTCTGTAATCCAATGGCTGTCGGACAACCGGCAGATTGTCCGGCAAAAGGACGAAACAATGGCGTGGTATGAGCAGATGGATTTGGGAATTTGATTTAGAAATGATACACCCCTTATAAAAACCATACTGACATGAAAAAAATTTCTTTTCTACTGGTTTTCAGTTTTCTGACTGTAACGGCTTTCAGTCAGAATCCGAATCAGTCGGCCTATTTCAAGGCTGGTCTTTCCTTTCCTTTGTTTGATCTGGCAAACGGAAATCCTTCAGATTCAATATCAGGGTTGGCAGCTAAAGGGCTGCACGTAGAAGTGGGTTATCAGTTGCCGTTGTCTAAACACTGGGGTATGGGTGTAGCGGCCGTTTATTACGGGAACCGATACAGCCACAATAAATTCAACAGCTATTACGGCAGCTTATTAAGTGATGCCGCCTACGGGTTAAAAACCAACTATGCCTGGTCGGTGGGTGGTATCCTGCTGCGACCTGACTATCTGATTCCACTGGGTAAGCATATTTCATGGGATATTTATGCCAGCGGTGGTTTCCTGGCTTTTTTCACACCTGAATACGTGATGACCTCTTCCAGTTTACTAAATCATGTTGTGCAAACCTATCATCAGGCACGCAACAAGGGTGCATCTTTTGCTTACGGTTTGGGAACGCGATTTAACTTCACCATGTTCAGCGCGCATCTCTTTCTGGATGCCGACTTCCTGGCCAGCAACATAAAATACAACTCCACAGGTACTGACTGGAATGGTAAGCCATTCAGCTATACGGTCCGGCAAAAAATAGGGTATTTGAGTGTCAATTTAGGGTATACAATTTTTCTTTGATGACAGGGTTTTCAGATAAAATTCCGCTTTCTTTTTTTGAGAATAAGGATGTGTTGGGCATTGCCCGATCACTGCTGGGGAAATCACTCTATACGTTTATCGACGGTAAACTGACGGGAGGCATTATCACCGAAACCGAAGCCTATGCCGGCGTAAAGGATAAAGCTTCCCATGCTTACGGCGGTCGCCGGACGCAACGCACGGAGACCATGTACAAACCGGGAGGTCACAGTTACGTCTATTTCACCTATGGCATGCACCATTTGTTCAATATCGTGACCTCCGTGAAAGACGATCCGCAAGCGGTGCTGATCCGGGGCATGATCCCCACTGAAGGCTTTGATATTCAATATGAAAGAAGGAATAAGATCAAAAATAAGTTTCTGATGGCCAACGGTCCTGCCAAAGTCTGCCAGGCGCTGGGTATTACGTTAAAACAAAACAGCATTCCCCTTTCGGGGGATGTCATCTGGCTTCAGAATGTCGGTGAGCGTCCCCATAAAAATCAAATCATCACCTGTACACGTGTAGGTGTTGATTATGCCGGGGAAGATGCACTACTCCCTTATCGTTTCATTCTGCACCATCCTGATTACAAGACGGCGAAACATCCCTAAAAAGGAAACATTCGGGCATAAAAAAAGCCTGGTGCTTCAGCATCAGGCTTTTCATCCATGGATCAAAATTATTTTACGCCATGGGATAGGTCAGCACCTGCTTTGAATTTAACGACTTTTTTTGCAGGGATACTAATTTCTTTACCCGTTTGCGGGTTGCGTCCTTTTCTAGCTGAGCGCGTAGAAACAGAGAAAGATCCAAAACCTACCAAAGCAACGCGGTCTCCACCTTTCAGTGCAGCAGTAGTAGAGTCAATGAAAGCATCAAGAGCCTTTTTTGCATCAGCTTTGCTTAAACCGGCGCCCGAAGACATAGAATCAATTAATTCAGCTTTGTTCATAGTTGTAAATTTTAATTAACATTTAAACAATTGTCTTACAAATATACGAGTCTCAGGGAGAAAAGCAAAGAAATATGGCTTAAATGTTAATAAAATCGGCATTTTGTTAATAAGAATGGCTAAAAATAGGCTGTGAGGCCTGTTTTTTCTGGTGTTCTAGCCGTTTTTACATGAATTTCCAGCCTTCTTCCGGATGAAATCCGCGTAGGAAATCATTGATGGGGAGCCTTTTTTTGCCCGCAAGCTGTACTTCTTTAAGTATAATGTAGCCGTCGGCAACGGTTACCTTAAAAAATGTCTTGCCGTCCGTGCGGATCAAACCGACTGAATCGGTCACCTGGGCCTGCTCGAATTCCGTCCGATAAATCTTTACGGAATGTTGTTCGCCCCGGTTTGATTCCATTACTGAATAGGCCGTTGGAAAAGGACTCAGTCCTCTTACTTTATTAAATATGTATTCTCCTGGCTGATTCCAGTCGATGAGGCAATCTTCTTTGAAGATCTTTGGCGCCGGTTTGAGGGTTCCGGCAGAGGCCAGCAGCGCTTCCTGATTTAACGGCTTCACCTGGTCCTGACGGATCTGTTCGATGGTTTCGAGCAGCAGGTCAGCCCCGGCCATCATCATGCGGTCGTGCAACTCCCCTGCCGTTTCTTCTTGTCCGATCTCCATTTCCTTACGGAGGATGATCTTGCCCGTATCAATTTCCTGATCCAGGAAAAAGGTTGTAAGCCCTGTTTTGCTTTCCCCGTTCATCACCGCATGGTTGATGGGTGCCGCACCACGGTATTGCGGCAGTAATGCTGCGTGGAGGTTGATGGTACCATATGGTGGCATATCCCAGACCTGCTGGGGCAGCATCCGGAAGGCCACCACAACCTGCAGGTGCGGATTTAAAGCTTTCAGCTCTTCCAGAAACTGTGGATCTTTCAGCTTGGGCGGTTGCAACACCCTGATCCCTTGTTTTGCGGCAAAAACCTTGATATCAGGAGGTGTAAGCTTTTTCCCCCTTCCCGATGGTTTATCCGGGGCCGTGATCACGGCGGGCACTGCATAACCGGCATCGATAATGGCTTTTAACGAGGGAACCGCAAATTCGGGGGTCCCCATGAAAATAATCCTGAAAGCTTGTTTGTTTAACATATTCAAAATTTATCGAATCAACTAAATTAACCAAAAATCACCGATCGTCAGCCATTGAAAACAAAAAAACCTGGCAGCATGCTGCCAGGTTTCCCAAGATAAAAGATCTTCTTATTTATTTTCTTTTAATGCCGTAGCGCGGGCAATATATTTTTCAATATCCTTGGCTTCCAGGCTTTTGAAATAATCTGTTTTGATTTTGTTAAAAGCCGAAATCGCTTCATTGTAATTTCCCATGTCTTCATAGACTTCTCCTGCCTTTAACAGGAACATCGGGCTGGTGAAATCGTTGTTTCTCATGTTGGCAGCTTCCATATACAGGGAAACAGCTTTGTCTTTATTTCCCAGTGAAAGATAAGCGTCACCCAGAGCACCTTTGGCCATCGGGGCGATGAGCTGGTCGTCGCTGCTAAATTTGGAGAGATACTTAATGGCCTGGTTGAAGTCGCCTTTTTTCAGGAAACAAATGCCAGCATAATAGTTGGCCAGCTTCCCGGCTTTCGTAATGCTGTAGTCCTTGGCGATATCAACAAATCCAAGGCTGTTGCCATCCCCGTAAAGGGCCTTATTGAGCGAATCAACCTGAAAATAATGCTGTGCGGGATAGATCTGTTGTTGTGCTTCCTGATTCTTGGGTTGCAAATAATACCGGTTCAAACCGAAGAAAGCCAAAATCAACACAACTAAAATGCCCACAATGGTGGTTAATACTTTTTGATTATTGACGATAAACTCTTCCGCTTTGGTGAGTGATTCCTCAATATTCTCAAACTGCTGTGGAGCCTTTTTCTCTTTTTTACTAGACATGTCTTGGATTTTTAGAGTGCAAAAATATATTTTTATTCGTAATAATCAGATGGCTGATTCTATTTTTTTAACTTTGTTTGGTTCATAAAAAGTCGTTTTGTTATTTCAATAATAACTTATTTAACAATTAATTATGCAAAAAGCATCTCTTACCCTGCTGTTTTTTATCCTGTTTGTCATTCCTTTTAGAGCCCATGCCGGGTGGGTGATCACCCGGGAAACCCGTGATAGTTATGGAAATAAAAGTTTCCAGACCGTCTTTATAGAAGATAGTTTGATGCGTTTCGAAACGCCCAGTTCCATCAGTATTTTCAATCTGGCCGAGCAAAGGATTACTTTGATCTTTGCGCAGCATCAGGCTTATTGGGAGGGTACGGCTTCTGATCTGAGGCAACAGATCTTCGAAATTGCCGATCAGCAAATGCAGGAGTTAATTCAACATGCGCCGCCTGATAAACAGGATACGCTGCGTAAGATGTATGCCATTGAAAGGAAGAAAAGAGAAAAAGAGATGAACGACACTGTTCCGACGACACTGGCTAATATTTCCATCATCCGAACCAATAAAACGGCAACTATTCTGGGCTATCCTACCCGGATGTACCAGGTGAATGTGGACTCTGTGCTGGTGGAAGAGCTTTGGGTAACGGATGCCGTAAATCCTTACAAACAGGTGGATCTGAATGCCATGATCAAACTGATGCAGGCTATTGATCCCGTTACCGGGAAGGTGTATAAAACGCGTTCCGCACAGTATGATAACCTGCTCTATCACGGCCTTGTCATGAAGAAAACAAGGTATCTGCCAGACGGCGAGAAGCAATATTCCGTTGTCAAGAGCCTGAGGAAAGTCAATATCAACGAAACCATTTTCGAAATTCCGGCTAATTATGTAAAGACCAGAATCCAGCAAATGATGTTTCAGGATATCAATCAGAAAATATTGAATCCAAGCAGAAATGCGCTGGATCAGGGTGATCAGGATTTTCCATCCCTGCCCCCACCGTTTAAAGTTCCTGATAAAAGAAAAGATTTGGATACAAGTATTAATCATTAAACTCATGAAGAAATATTTATTGTTTTCGCTATTGATCATGCTCTTTACGGGCATGATTTCTTCTGTGAATGCACAGGAGACCACACAACAAAGTTTTACTGTTTCGCACTGGCTTACGGCCGGGCCGGTGGCGGTAAGAATGCCCGCATTTCATAAAAAGAATAATATGATGGGGAAATCGTTCAGCACGGCTGACCTGTTAAAATTCCAACAAAAGAAAGTGACCGATGTCAAAGTTGGAGATGAATTCCTGGTTTCAGACGGCAAGAAAGTGGTCTGGGAAAATCAGGATGGCAATACTTCCACCTTGGCGGAACTGGCGTTAAAATGGCAGGCTTTCTATATTCGGGCCAACCGCTATCTGCCGGTCAAAATCACGGTGAAAACCGGGCAGGACTTTGAGCTTTTTGTGGACGGTACGCTGAAGCTTTCGAATTATGGAGCTGACGGTAAAGAAACCACAAAAGATGTTTCGCTGAAACTGGATCCCGGCAAATACCTTGTTGTTATCAAAAGCTTGTACCAGAAAAAGGATCATACTCCCTGGCAAGTTGGCGCTGAAGTTTCTTACGATAAGAAATTTACCGATCAGGCCCTCAGCCTTTCCACCTCCGATGAGCAGTTTCTGGATATTCCGCATATTTTGCTCGGCAAGATGCTTACCAACACTCAGTTGTCCGACGACGGAAGCCTGGTACTTTTGAACTTTTCGGAAACCTATCCCCCTGACGGAAAAACTGTTCGGTGGTTTGAAATAAAAAGGCTTTCGGATAACAAGATTATTTTCAGTTCCTTGCATAGCGACCGTCACCAGGCGGAATGGGTCCCCGATTCGCATAAGATCTCCTACGTGGCCAAAGACGGGGTTTCCGAGGCGTTGATGTGTTACAATCTGGATACGCATCAGGAAAAAGTTTTGATGAATAACCTGGAGCGTTTTTCAGACTACGAGTGGGATCATTTTGGCAAATACCTGATTTTCTCCGTCGAAGAAAAATATGAGAAAAATAAATCCGGCGTGTATATGGTCCGTGGTATGGAAGACCGCTGGCCCTGGTACCGCATGCGTACACAGCTTTTTATGCTGAAAATGAGCGACCTTTCGGTAACACCGCTCACCTATGGCTATTTGACAAATTCGCTGCAGGATATTGCTCCGGATGATCAGCGGATCCTGATCTCACAGAGTTTCCCGGATTATACGGAGCGTCCTTACACGAAACAGGTCATGATGGAAATGAACCTGAATACCATGAAAGTGGATACGTTATGGTATGCCGGCTTTGGAGGCAGTGCGGTTTATTCTCCCGATGGCAAAACGCTTTTGGTAACCGGAAGCCCGTCCATGTTCAATGGTGCCGGAAACGTGCTTAAAAAGGGTAAAATCCCCAATGATTTCGATAATCAGGCTTACCTGTTTAATTTAAGCGATCATCAAGTGACCCCGCTGACCCGTGATTTCAAACCCGCCTTGCTGGAATCTTACTGGAATCCTTACGACAAACAGATCTATTTCCTGGTTTCCGACCGTTCTTATCAGGATGTATGGAAACTGGATCCCGAAACAAAACAATTCAGGAAGCTGGATACGCATGTGGATGTGATCAATCAGATGAGCTTTGCTACCAAGGGCCCGCAGATGAGCTATTCCGGTACCAGCATTTCCTCTCCTGCTACAGGATGGGTTTATAACCTTTCTAGCGGCAAGGATGCGGAAATCTCTAATCCTGAAAAATCATTTTTCAAAAACATTCAGTTCGGGAAAACCGAAAACTGGAATTTCAAGGATAAACAAGGCTGGACCATCGAAGGTCGCGTTTATTATCCGCCCAACTACGATCCTAATAAAAAATATCCGCTCATCGTTTACTATTACGGAGGAACCGTCCCGACGACACGTGATTTCGGTGGACGGTATCCTTTGAACCTTTTTGCTGCCATGGGTTATATGGTTTATACCTTGCAACCCAGCGGTGCTACGGGTTTCGGACAGAAATTTTCCGCACTGCATGTGAACGGCTGGGGCAAGGAGAATGCCCAGGATATCATTCAAGGCACCAAGGAATTCCTGAAAGCCCATCCCAATGCCGATGCCGGCAACGTGGGCTGTATCGGCGCCTCTTACGGCGGTTACATGACCCTGTGGCTGCAAACGCAAACCGATATTTTCAAAACCGCGGTTGATCATGCCGGAATCAGTTTTCTTGGCTCTTACTGGGGTCAGGGATATTGGGGTTATTCTTACAGTTCTGTAGCTTCAGCCAACAGTTTCCCCTGGAATAACAAGAAACTGTATGTCGACCAGAGCCCGCTGTTCAATGCTGATAAAGTCCATAACTCAATCCTACTGCTGCAGGGAACCGCAGACACCAATGTTCCTACAGGAGAGAGCATCCAGTTCTATACGGCCATGAAGATCCTGGGGAAAACGGCAGATTTTGTGGAGGTCAAAGGACAGAATCACCATATTCTGGATTACAAAGAACGGATTTTATGGCAGAAAACCATTTTTGCCTGGTTTGCCAAATACCTGAAGAACCAGCCCGAGTGGTGGAATGCGATGTATCCGCCGAAAGATTTGTAATTAAAGCATTGCGTTTTTATGAGTACCGGATTTGATCAGGAATTTTATGACTTTTTATCGGGTTTTCTCACCGAAAACCGGAAACAGCTTTTTGAAAAGATCATACAGTTCAGGACTCGGCATCTCACCGTGGTCCTGGAGGATATTTATCAGCCCCATAATGCCAGCGCTGTGTTACGCAGTGCTGACCTTACGGG
>CAYWBO010000003.1:0-79375 GCA_964456625.1 uncultured Lentimicrobiaceae bacterium
AGGTATTAATCAGTTTCTCGCCACAGTAAGGGCAGTAGGTGTGAGTTTCTTCCAACGTGCAAGAATAACTGCACCCGGGACATATTTTAAATTCAAGTGAAATCTTGTTCATCTCGTTCATCTCGTTCATTTTTTCATTCCAACAATCATAGCCAATTGGTATGCCGGAATACAGAACTTGTTGTTAATTAGTATTTTTTGTATATATTTGATAGGAAAATGGCACAGCATTGTAGAAAAGGTGTTCTACAATGTGGAAGTAACCCGCCACAGTTAAATGACCCGGATTATGAAAAGAAACCTGCGCCTGTTTTTATTTTTTATTTTGATGGTCTCCTATGGCCATACAGAAGCTAAGGTTAAGTGGGAACCTTTAAAAACGCCGGGGAAAATTAGCCAGATCATTGGTGGATATTCTCTTAATGATTATTGGGTTCTGGACAATCAAAATTCGATTTTGCATTTTATAGATGGGAAGTGGATTTCTTATCCGCTGAAAAAATTATTCCCTTTTCAAAAGGCCCGTGTTTACAATCCGGTTTTACTGAAAAAGGATCTGCTTGTGGTTTTGCTGGTAGATAATAAATGGGGAACCTATTTGGCTGAAATAAAAAACGGAAAAGTAATTCGTTTTGATTACAGGTCAGAGACGCCTCTCTACCGCGCAACAATTGCCGGCGATGCTTTGTACGCATCCGGTGACTTTGGACTTGTGTTGAAACTTGAAGGAAAACACTGGAAAAAGTTGCCTTCACCCATAACATCACATATATTTTCTACCACCAGTGACAAGAAAGGTGCCTTGTGGCTTGGAACCTTTGGCGAGGGGCTTTTTTCGTGGGAAGGCAGAAAATTCAAGGAGTATCACATCCCCGATGAAGTTTCCAATGCTTATATTTCCGAAATGAAATTCTATTTGGATACGTTGTATATCAATACATCAAGAGAAATGGTATATAAATTTTACAACGAGCATTTCCATAAAATTAACCCTGCAGCGTCACCTTTTGCCAAAACTGAGAAATTTACCAGCAAAGGTTATTACATGCTGAAAAGTCAAAGGTCCGACCCCCGTTTTATTCCCTACTTGTATGAGATTAAGTCGTTTCAGGAACTTCCTGATGGTCATGCACTGCTTTTGACACAATCGGAACAACTCATGAGTGATCAGGAAGTACAGGAAAATTTCTTTTTGGATTTTGCTTCTGTATTTGGATTGGACGGGCCTGGTTTTTCCTTTTCAGGAATTAACCCGAAACCCGGAGAGAGCAAGCATTCGCTATATAGAATTACGCGACCCGGGATTATCATTTCTGATTTTAACAAAGACCAATACCCTGATATTCTATTGTTTAATGTTTCAGATAGACGCCGTCCCTATCTGTTTCTGAACGACCGCGATAACAATTTCACCAATTTTGCTGATCCTTTGGGGCTAGATAGTTTTTCTTTTAACGGGCTTTTTACTTATGCTTTTGACCTAAACGGCGACAGAGTCCCGGAAATAATTTCTTCAGACTATCAAAACGGCAACTTTTTCCTGAACATTTTTTCCAAAGTTGCCGGACGGTATCAACGTACCTTTTCGTATAAAATTCCAAAACAATTTTCGATCAACCCCATCTCCAATATCAGTGTCGCTGACATTGACGAAGACGGTGATCTGGACATTATCCCGGTTTACGGCTACAGCCGTTCGGGAAAGGGTACCATCCAGTTTATGAAAAATGATGGCTACGGGAATTTTAAACAGGTGGATACTACTTTCAACGAATTGTTTAAAGGATGGAATGACAAAGTAATTTTTGCAGATTTTGATAACGACGGGTTGAATGATATGTTGGTTGTCAGAAACTGGAGGGGCAATGGTATTTTTTATAAGGAAAGAGACGGAAGGTGGACTCAAAAGCTTTTGGATACAGCAAATACGGAGTCTAATCAGCGAAAGAGAGAAACCATTGCCTTTGATTTTGACAACGACGGTGATCTGGACATTTTTACCATTGCTGACAGTCCTTTTATCAGTGTGCTGCAGAACAACGGGAAAAGGAGTTTTACAGATATTACTGATAAAATTGGGCTTGGCGTTTTAAATACCAGGAAACAAAGCGTCAATTTATCGGCAGGAGATTTTGACAATAACGGGTTTATAGATTTGTTTATCAGCACCTTTGAAAAGGGGAAGATTAGAGACTACATTTTCCTAAATGACTCGGCACGCAGGTTTGTGGATCGTTCAGCATTTATGGGAGTTGCAAACAGCGCAGACCAGTTTGGTACCATAGGCGATATTGATTTGGATGGCGACCTTGATATATATGGATATAAAGATGGGAAAAATCAGCTCTGGCTGAATAATCTGGACAGCACAAATTTTCTTCGTATCCGACTCAGGGGTGTCAGATCGAATTCGGAAGGGGTCGGAGCAAAAATTTGGATCTATGAATCGGGTTATTTGGATAATGAGAAAAAATTAGTTGGTTACCGGCAGGTGGGAAGCATGTTGACAGGATTTTCATATCAAAATGAGATGGTTTCCCATTTTGGGGTAAAGGCCGGAAAAAAATATGACATCAAAATACAATTCCCAGTAGGCAAGACCAAGATACTGAAAAATGTGCTTTCAGGTAAGACCCTGGAAGTTGCTGAAGTTGGCCTGCCCCTGTCCTGGATCTATACATTGGATAATCAAGCATACAAATTACTAAATAACAAAGAGTTTCGATATTACTTTATCATTATCGTGTTGGGTCTTTCTATAGTGTTGCTTTCGGTGTTTTATGGGGTGAAGAAATTTCAATGGGATGTCAGGCTAACCAGTATTATTATAGTTCTTAATGTGACAATTTTTGGGATTCTGAATGTGATTCTTTATCATAACCAACCCATTATAAAATATTATGTTCCGCTCGCCGTAGTTTTTCTGGGATCTGCCGGCCCGTTGGGATTCTTTCTCTGGATCAAAAATCGCATGGATTTGAGATCTGAAAAGGAAAATGATTACCAGCTTTTTCAGTCGTTACTGAACTTTTCTCATGGTGCCTGGGCATCCAGTAATCTGAACAGTCTGCTGCTTTTTTTCGAGAATTTGTCGCTTTCCGATCTGAACAATGATGTTTATAAATTGCCGTTTGAAAAAAGGAAGGAAACATTTGTTGAACTGACCCTTCCGTTACTGGAAGATATCATCCGGCTTTTAAACAGATTAAATACAGATGTCAAAACTTCAATTGATATCCAAAAGGATAAAGATTTGATCGTGAAATTTATAAAATCAGATATTTCACAATTGAGTCAAACGGATAAGGACAATCTGACGGCAGCGATCAAAGATATCAAACAGTTGCTGTCCAATTTAAAAACCATTGTATTTGCAAAGCATTCGTGTTATCCTGTAAAAATCATGGAGAACCTTCAAGAAACCCTGAATCTGCAATTTGAACAGGAACAGATCATCTTTAAGACATTGTCTTTCCTGTCGTATGATGATCCTGCCCTGATGGATTCGACAACATTGGCGAATATCCTGGACAATTGCATTCAAAATGCTATCAAGGCAATGCGTAAAATTGAAAATAAAGAACTTACAATTAAACTTCTAAAAGGAGACCCGCGCATTTTTATCGAAGTTTCCGATAACGGGCAGGGAATCCCTAAGGAGAAATTTCAGCAGATCTTTGAGAATGGATATTCTACTTCGAACAGTACCGGATACGGACTGTTTTATTCCAAAGAAATGCTGACAAAATATGGTGGAAGAATTTATGTGAAAAGCAGTATCCCCAACAAAAAGACCACGCTGGTAATTGAATTACAAAAAGGAGAACATCATGAAGCGACTGATCCTGATCATTGATGACGACACAAATTTTACGGCGGACATGCAGCTGTTGTTAAAAAGCGATTTTGACACGCTAACTGCCGAAAACATCCGCCATGGCATTGACCTTTTGCAACGGAGGGCCCCGGATTTGATCCTTTTGGACCTGATGTTAAAAAACGGAGAAAGCGGTCTGACGGCCATTGACCTGATCAAAAAAGAAGACGAAAATGTCCCGATCATCATGATCACCGATTACAGTTCGGTGGAAACTGCCATTAAGGCTATTAAAAAGGGGGCTTTTGATTATGTTCCCAAAAACATTAAAATATCAGAGTTGAAGATTCTGATTGAAAAGACAATGGAACACCGTTTGCTGAGGTTGCGTGCCAAAGCATTCGAGGAAGATCTGGTCAAACCTTTTAAGGATCTTGTTGGCGAAACACCGGCCATGCACAAGCTGAAAGATCAAATCATGCTGTTTGCCAACAATCGGAGCACGCTGCTGCTTTATGGGGAAACGGGCACAGGAAAAGAGCTGGTGACAAGGCAAATCCATCAGTACAGCGATCGGGCCGACAAACCTTTTGTGGCTGTTAACTGCGCTGCTATCCCGAAAGAACTGATGGAAAGCGAACTTTTTGGTTATGAAAAGGGGGCTTTTACAGGTGCGGTATCGAGGAAGCCAGGGAGGTTTGATCTGGCAGGAGACGGAACGCTTTTCCTGGATGAAGTGGGAGAACTCGACCAAAGGGCCCAGGTAGCCCTGTTGCGGGTGCTGCAGGAAAAAGAATACCATCGGGTGGGCGGCACCAACCTGATAAAGACGAAGGCCCGGGTCATCGCGGCTACCAACCGGAAACTGGAAACGCTGGTGCAGCAGGGGCAGTTCAGGGAAGATCTGTTTTACCGTCTGGATATTCTGAGAATTGACGTTCCTCCTTTACGGGAAAGGAAAGCAGATATCCCCATGCTTGTAAAGCATTTTGTGAAAACGGCTTCCGAAGAGGCCAAAATTCCTTTGAAGAATTTTGCTGCCGAATCGTTGGATTTGCTGATGGAATACAACTGGCCCGGGAACGTGAGGGAGTTGTATAATTTTGTGATGAGAGCGGTTGTGCTTTCGCAAAACTGTGATGAGATACTTTTGAATATTCCCGATCGGCAGAAGTTGGGAGATATTCATTTTTTGACACCGGGAAAGCAAGAGATCAACACGTGGGAGGAAATGATAGAAGCCCGGAAATATGCTGCGGATATTGCTTCCCGACAGGTGGAGAAATATTTTGTGGAACGGGTTTTGGAGAAGTATGAGCATAACATTACCAAAGCGGCCAAAGAACTGGGAATAGACCGTACGACCTTGCATAAAACCATCAAACGAATTGAAGAAGAAGATGGGACAAGCCGATAAAGGGGCGCTGCCGAGAAATACAACCGTGAAATCTTCAGATGAAAAGGGGAAAAAAGAAGAGCCTCCCATGGGACTCGAACCCACGACCTGCTCATTACGAGTGAGCTGCTCTACCAGCTGAGCTAAGGAGGCTTATTGGGAGATTTCCAGCAAGGGAAATCAAAATCGGTGCAAAGATAACAGAAACTGAAAATAGAACGTCCTTGTTGCAAAAATTTCTACTTTTGCCATGAAATTTCTATTTTATTAAATTAAATTTTCTCATACCGTTTCAACTAATTTAAGCAATTTATTTTGTGAAAAAATACACAAAAAGTTGATTTCTTGGAGTCTTTCGGAAAGTAGTTTTGATGTAAATCAGCGCTTTTTCTTTGTGAAAAATTCCGCAAAAAGTGGCGGTCCGTGGCGAAAAAGAAAGTGAAAGATTGAAAATATGCCAGGTATTTATTAATACTGAAATCGATTAATATATTTAAAATCAATACATTAATGGAATATTAAAATTTTTTCTTGTTTAAAGTATTTTAACAATTGCAAGTTTATGGATTTTATTATCTTGCGAAAAATTTTATCCTAATTTTTAAAACTGCTAAAAGTATGAAGTTAATTGTGAAATCACTCCTCTTTGCGGGACTTTTGTTTTTCGGGTTGAATGTATCTGCCCAGTCTGTTTCCGATGCCGGCAATTTATATAATCAGGCGAACCAACAGTTTAAAAACAAAGCCTATGGCCAGGCAGTAAAACTATACGAAAAAGCATTACAAACCTGTAAGGACGTTGGTCCTGATGCTTTTTCACTTCAGAGTCAGGTATCAACTCAGCTTGCAAAAACTCAGATTTACTACGGGGTAGCGTTAGCCAAGGAAAAGAAATTTGATGAAGGGATTTCCCAGTTAATGAATTCTGTCAAGTTGGCAACTTCTGCTGGTGATGCTAAGACCGCTTCAATGGCTAAACATTATGCTTCACTGGTTTATTTCTTTAAAGGAAATTCTCTTTTCGTTCAAAAGGATTATACCGGAGCCTACGCCCAGTATCAAGAGGCTTTAAAACTGGATCCGAACAATCTCGTCGTGTATGTTAACATGAGTAAAACAGCCCTGGAACAAAAGGATTTTGCTAAAATGGATGCGACCATTGCAAAAATGAAACCATTAATAAATAACGATGTAAAGGGACCTCAGTATTACGGCCAGGTGCGCCAAATGGCCTTTGCCGCTTATCTGAATGCCGGTGCCATGGCACTTCAGAAAGAAAAATACACAGATGCTTTGTCCGACTTTGACAAGGCCAATGGTTTTTATTCAGGCAGCGCTACTTTGTATTATTATGTGGCCCTGGCCAACGTAAAACTCAAGAGATGGGACGCTGCCATCAGCAACGGACAGAAAGCCCTGGGCATGGAAAGGAATTCAAAATCAGATATTTATTTCACCCTCGGACAGGCTTACGAAGGCAAAGGACTTAAGGACAGCGCTTGTAAAGAATACAAAAATGTCAAAACCGGTCCCAATGTGGCTGCCGCAAAATATCAAATTAAAACGGTGCTGAAATGTAAATAGTTTCAGAACTGAATGATCTTTTAAAAAGCGGGAAGAATTTGATTCTTCCCGCTTTTTTTATATCCTTTAAATTTGTGCGTCCCGGCTGGAGCCTCCCCGGCCTGATTGGGGTATTAAATTACGGCATAACTGTATCAAATTCAAAGCACAAATGTTAATCATATCCCTACAATGATTAACTTTGTTAAATCGACAATTTTTCATAACCAAAATTTTCAACGATGATTAAAAGAACCTTTTTTCTCCTGGCCGGATTGCTGTTTTTTCTTTTGTCTGCCCAGGCACAAAATTTATCCGACACGTTAAAACCCGATCCGACGGTTAAGATCGGAAAACTGGCCAATGGCCTTACGTATTACATCAAACAAAACAAAAAACCCAAAGACCGTGTTTCGTTACGCCTGGTGGTGAATACGGGTTCTATTTGTGAAACCGAGGATCAGCAGGGGCTGGCCCACCTTATAGAGCACATGTGTTTTAACGGAACCAAACACTTTAAAAAACAAGCGCTGGTCGATTTTATTGAAGCCAGCGGCGTAAAATTTGGTGCACACCTGAATGCAAGCACCTCCTTTGATCAGACCATTTACAAGTTGCAGATGCCCACCGATAGAGAAAGCCTGCTCGACAGCGCCATGCTGGTGCTGGAAGACTGGGCCCATAATGTGAGTTTTGAAGATACTGAAATTGATAAGGAAAGAGGCGTGGTGAAAGAGGAATGGCGTCTGGGTCTGGGGGCTCAGGACCGCATGCAGAAAAAATATCTGCCCATTATTCTTAAAGGTTCACGATATGCCGAAAGACTTCCGATCGGGAAAATGGCCGTGATCGACACAGCACACTACCAGACATTAAAGAATTTCTATCATGCCTGGTATCGGCCTGATTTGATGGCTGTCATTGTGGTGGGGGATATCAATATTGCCCAGATGCAAAAGCTGATAGAGAAGCATTTCGGAAAACTGGAAAATCCCAAAGATGAGCAGAAAAGAATTGTTTACGGGGTCCCTGGAAATAAGAAACCGCTGATTGCCATTGAGGCCGATTCAGAAGCCACCAACAGTCAGGTGGTGATTTTTTACAAACATCCCAGGGTGGTAGATCCCACGGTCAAAGGCTTCCGCAACAGTTTACGCGATCAGCTTTTCGATGCTATGATCAGCGCACGTTTAAATGAGATCGCTCAAAAGCCCACAGCTCCGTTCATCTATGCAGGCGCCGGCTATGGTGCTTTCATCGGCCGTACTACCAATGCTTATACGGCTTTCGCGTTAGCAAAGGACAACAAGATTCTCAGTTCGATGAAAGTGCTGTTGGATGAAGCTGCCAGAGTGAAAGATTTCGGGTTTACCGAAACCGAGCTGCAAAGGCAGAAAGAAAATATCTTGCGACGGTATGAGCAATTGGAGCAGGAAAAAAACAAACAATCATCCAATGTTTTCGTACAGGATTACATTAGCAATTTCCTGACCCATGAGCCAATTCCAAGCATTGATGAGGAATATAACCTTGCCAAAAAACTGATCCCGACGATCACATTGAAGGAAGAAGATACGCTTTCTCATGAATGGGTTACCGATTCCAATATGGTAATCCTGGCGCTGCAGCCACAGAAGAAGGGAATTGTGACTCCCACGGATGCTGAGATTTTGGCGGTTATTGACAGCGCAAAAACGGTGGTTCTCAAACCCTATGTGGACAAAGTAAATAAAGCTCCGTTGATTGCGCATAAAATCACACCCGGAAAAATCGTCAGTACTCAGAATGTGGACGGTTTGTTTCAGAAATGGGTGCTGAGCAACGGCATTGAAGTCTTTCTGAAACAAACGGATTTCAAAAACGATCAGATCCTTTACAAAGCTTACAGTCTGGGCGGAAGCTCGCTGTTGCCGGACGATCAGGTCATTATTTCACGGGTGCTGGATGACGTGGTGGAAGAAAGCGGGTTGGGACAATTCAGCAATGTGGAACTGGATAAAAAACTCAGCGGAAAAGTAGTTAGCCTCAGTCCGTACCTGAGCAGCCTCAGCCAGGGCTTTACTGGAAATGCCAGTCCCAAGGATCTGGAAACGCTTTTTAAACTGCAGTATTTGTATTTTACAGAGCCCAAAAAAGACCGTTCTATTTTCGAGAAAGTTATCGATGATCAGAAAACTCAGGTGAAACATCTGGGTGACAGCCCCAGGATGGTATTTTATGATTCTTTGTATCGTGTGGCAACCATGCATTCGCCGAGAGTGGTGATCATCCCGACGGTGGGCCAGCTCAACAACATCTGGCAATCGCAGATCTATCATGTATACAAAACCCAGTTCCAGAATCCTGCCGGATTTAAAGTCTTTTTGGTAGGAAATATTGACACGGTCAGACTGAAACCGTTGGTGGAAAAATATCTGGCCAGTTTGCCTGTGAACGGTGATCCGTTGAAATGGAAAGATGTAAGTCTTGGTTTCCCGGAAGGGAAGACGAACGTTGAGGTTCGTAAGGGTTCGGCACCGCAAAGTATGGTCATGCTGATGATGAAAGGGAAATACCACTATGATTTCGAAAACAATCTGTTGATGGACGCCCTGACACAAACTCTGGATATAGAGCTGCGCGAAGTAGTACGTGAGCAGGAAAGCGGCACCTACGGAATTTATATCAGCCCATCCGTAGAACAGTATCCCAGGCAGAAATATTCACTGAATTTAGGCTTTGGATGTGCTCCCCAGAATGTGGATCGTCTGGTGAAGTCGGTGTTTGATGTCTTTGAGAAATTCCGTAAGGAGGGACCGGATGCATTAACGCTGAAGAAAGTGAAAGAGACTTTCATCAGAACACGGCAGAGTGATGTCAGGGAGAATTCATTCTGGATGAACCAGATCGTGAACGCTCAATTTGAAGGAATTCCCATCAAAACACAGGGTGAATATGATGCTGCTGTCAACAGTATTACAATATCACAGATAAAAAAAGCGGCTAAAAAATACCTGACCATGGATCATTACGTTCTGGGGGTATTAAAACCGCAGAAATAAAAGCTGCTTTTCACAAACGATTGAAAAGAGTGTTTCCTGTAATATTACACGATGGCACTCAGGTTTCGGTATGTAGGTTTATCGTGTCCGTGTGTCTGACTTTGTTTTTATGTAGCTTTGCCCACCTGTCGTGTTATGTGAGAATTTGAGATATTGCAGGGGGTTTAAAAACGGGGAACTAATTTTTTACCAAAAAATTTTCTTTCGTTAGGTTTATACGATTACATTAAAGGAAAACAGAATTAAAAACTAATTCAATGAAACGTTTATTGATAGCTACAGGTGGTGGAGATTGCCCGGGATTAAATGCTGTTATTCGTGCCGTTGTTCACAGGGCTTCTCAGGAACCGGATTGGGAAGTGCTTGGAAGCATTCAGGCCTTTAACGGTGTCCTCTCGGAGCCGACTGAAGTAGTTCGATTAGACATTAACAAAGTAAAGGGAATCCATTTTCAAGGGGGTACCATTATTGAAACTACCAATAAAGGAGGCCCGTTTGCCTGGCCCATTAAAGATAAGGATGGAGAATGGTCTTATGTCGACCGCTCGGATGAAATGATCCGCAAACTACAGGTGATGCAGATTGATGCAGTGATCAGCATCGGCGGCGACGGTTCACAACAGATCTCAGAAATGTTGTACAAGAAAGGACTCAATATTATTGGGGTCCCCAAAACCATTGACAAC
The DNA here is from genome assembly GCA_964456625.1 of uncultured Lentimicrobiaceae bacterium. Classification (GTDB taxonomy): domain Bacteria; phylum Bacteroidota; class Bacteroidia; order Bacteroidales; family F082; genus Sulfidibacterium. Next base: position 10,504 of record CAYWBO010000003.1, read on the forward strand.
GACCTGTCCTCTACCGATTCTACTTTCGGATTCCAGACAGCAAATCAAATTGCTACCGAAGCAGTGGATAAGCTGGTGACTACGGCTGCCAGCCACAATCGGGTTTTTGTGCTGGAAGTCATGGGCCGTGAAGCCGGATGGATTGCTATGAATGCGGCTGTTGCCGGTGGCGCTGACGTTTGTCTGATCCCTGAAATGCCTTATAATACTAATATTGTAAAGGAGGCCCTGGAAAAACGCTTTGTTCGCGACCGCGGTTTTGCTGTCGTAGTAATTTCAGAAGGAGCAAGGCCTAAAGGCGGAAAACTGGCAGTTCAGGAAAATGACGAGGTGGGGTATGCCAACCTCAGGCTGGGGGGGGCAGCCCGCAGACTGATAAATGACCTTAAAGAAGCCGGTTTTAAACATGATATGCGCGAAACCGTGTTGGGACACTTGCAAAGAGGTGGTGTTCCCATTGCTTACGACCGCGTACTGTCAGCACAATTTGGAGTGAAAGCTTTTGAGATGGCACTGGCCGGAGACTTTGGTAAAATGGTCTCTTATCAGCACCCCAAATTTGTAGCAGTTCCGCTGAAAGATGCGATTGCCAAACCCAATTTGGTTACCCCGAATAATGCTTTGGTAAAGACGTTAAAAGGATTGGGCATTTCAATGGGGGTTTAGGCTTTTAGATTACACATTAACAACTTTTGCTCATTGTTAATTGAAGCTCCGGAAATTTCTCCGGGGCTTTTTTGTTGTATGTGAATTGTCTGTTAAAAATGATTACATGATACATTATCTGTTATCTTTGCTGCCCTCATGATGATGATGAACAATAATAGAATAAATGGCGGTCTCCTTTCGTGGGTTTTACTTGTCGGCCTGATGTTTATTTGGGGAAGCTCTTTTATTTTGATGAAAGAGGGACTCATTTATTTTACAGGGAAAGAAGTTGGCCTGATTCGTATCAGCATCGCCTTTCTGGTTCTGTTGCCATTTGCAATAAAAAGATTAAGAACCATCAATAAAAAATATTTTCTCCTTTTGGCTTTTTCCGGCACGATTGGGAGTTTGATCCCGGCCATATTATTTGCTACTTCCGAAATGCGGATTGACAGTGCGCTGGCAGGAACTTTAAATTCATTAACGCCTTTGTTTACTTTGGTTATCGGTCTGCTTTTGTTTAAGCAGAAAACACACTGGTTTAATGTTGTGGGAGTTTTCATCGGGCTGGCAGGAGCTCTGGGACTTATTTTATCCAGTACAGATGGCAAAATGCAGGGCGATGTGTTTTATGCGTCACTTGTTGTGTTGGCAACATTGCTTTACGGTGTCAATATTAATTTTGTGAAGCATTTCTTTAAAGGCATTACTGCCCTGGATATTACTGTGATGTCGTTTTTCTTTATCGGCATTCCGGTATTGATCTACACCTTGTTTTTTACGCCCGTCATTCACAAGTTGGCAACGCAACCCGAATCATGGAAAAGCCTGGGTTTTATTGCCATTTTAGCCATTGCAGGGACGGGGCTGGCATTGATTATTTATAATTATCTGATAAAACTTACAACGGCTGTTTTTGCATCGTCGGTTACCTACTTTATTCCGGGTGTTGCCATTATGTGGGGGGTGCTGGATGGTGAAAAACTTTCCCCGTTCTTTTTTGTATGGTTTTTGGTAATTTTGACCGGAGTGTTCCTGGTCAATGCTAAATCTTTAACCAATATAAATTTAGCTTCGAAGATTATATTTTGGAAAAATAAATGACAATACATTTGTTAGTAATATTTTTTTAGTATTTTTGCACCTCCAAAATTGACAGTATTTTAAAGATAAACAGGATGTACGCAATAGTTGATATAGCCGGACAACAGTTTAAAGTAGAACAAGGTCAGGAGATTTTTGTTCACAGGCTGAGTGAAGAGGAAGGCGCAAATGTAAAATTTGACAAAGTTTTACTGATTGACCAGGATGGCAAAGTAAACGTCGGAACCCCGGTTGTAGAAGGGGCTAATGTGGACGTAAAGGTTTTGGAACACGTTCGTGGAGACAAAGTGAAAGTCTTCAAGAAAAAAAGAAGAAAAGGCTATCAGAAAGAAACTGGCCATCGTCAGGATCTGAGCAAAGTACTCATTGAGAAAATTACTTTTTAACGCAAAAAATTTTAGAAAATGGCTCACAAAAAAGGAATGGGTAGTTCCCATAACGGACGCGAATCAGAAAGTAAAAGACTGGGTGTGAAAATTTATGGCGGACAAGCCGCTCAAGCCGGGAACATCATTATCAGACAAAGAGGGACAGTTCACCACCCGGGACTGAACGTTGGAATGGGAAAAGACCATACGCTGTTTGCCTTGGTTGACGGTGTTGTTGAATTCAGAAAGAGAAAAAACAACCGTTCCTACGTTAGTGTTATTACTCCCGAAACAGAAGAAAAATAAAGTACTATACTTCTCATATATATTAAGTCCGGCGCAGCCTTGTGCCGGATTTTTTTTGTTTCCCCAAAGCGTTCTTTTCCAAAACGTGCCGGATTTTTTATGATTTGAAAATGAAACGCATTTTTCATTCAGAGGGTTTCCAAACCACTTTTAATCTGCCAAAGGCGGACAAGGATTTTATCCCCAGTGTCTTAAGGCCATGATTATTTCTTTTTGATTTACGACCTGTTTGCAACTCGATAGTCCATCTTTGCTATCTTTGCGCAAAATCATTATTTCATGCTTGAACTTCAGAGAATCAGGGAAAATAAAGACTACGTGATTGAACGGCTTGCCGTTAAGAATTTCGACGCCGCACCGTTGGTTGAAAAAATCATCGAACTGGACCAGGATCGCAGGGCCAAACAGAAGGAACTGGATGATCTTTTGGCAAAATCCAATCAGCTGGCCAAGGAAATTGGACAGTATTTCAAATCCGGCGAAAAGGAAAAGGCAGAAGCTACCAAGAAAGAAACGGTAGTCTTGAAAGAGAAAACAAAATCACTGAGTGAGGATCTGGATCGCGTTGTTGTGGAATTGGATGCCGCGCTGATCGAACTTCCCAACCTGCCGCACGAATCGGTGGCTCCCGGCAAGGGAGAAGACGATAATGAGATTGTTTTTAGCGAGGGCAAGATTCCGGAATTGGCGAAAGACGCCATTCCCCACTGGGAACTGGCAGAGAAATATCAGATCATTGATTTTAACCTGGGTAGCAAGGTCACCGGAGCCGGGTTTCCGTTTTATCGCGGAAAAGGTGCCCGTCTTCAGAGAGCGTTGATCAACTTTTTCCTGGACGAAGCGCTGGAGGCAGGTTATCTCGAATACCAGCCGCCGCTGCTGATCAATGAAGCTTCAGGTTACGGAACAGGACAGATCCCCGATAAGGAAGGACAGATGTATTATGTCGGTGTCGACAAATTGTATCTGATTCCCACGGCTGAAGTGCCCATCACTAACATTTACAGAAATGTCATGTTGAAAGAGGATGATTTTCCCATCAAAAATGTGGCTTATTCCAACTGCTTTCGCCGTGAAGCTGGTTCCTACGGAAAAGATGTCCGCGGTTTGAACCGTCTGCACCAGTTTGACAAAGTGGAAATTGTGCAGATCCAGCATCCTGAAAAATCCTATGAGACGTTGGAAGCGATGAAAGAACATGTGGCCGGGTTGCTGCGAAAGCTGGAACTTCCTTTCAGGATCTTAAGACTTTGCGGTGGTGACATCAGCTTTACTTCGGCGCTGACATTTGATTTTGAAGTTTATTCAGCAGCTCAGAAACGCTGGCTGGAAGTCAGTTCCGTATCCAATTTCGAAAGCTATCAGAGCAACCGCATGAAGCTGCGCTTTAAAGATAATAACGGCAAAACTAATCTGGCACACACATTGAACGGAAGTGCCCTGGCATTACCGCGTGTGGTGGCTGCCTTGCTCGAAAACAATCAAACCGAAAAAGGCATCCGCATCCCGAAGGCCCTCCAAAACTATACGGGCTTCGAATATATCGATTAGGATCGCAGAAACACAATCAATTCTATGGTCAGGCCGAAAAAACATCTGGGGCAGCATTTTTTGACGGATAAAAACATCGCGAAAAAGATTACCCAATGTCTGAGTCCTGAATATACTTCGGTTTGTGAGTTGGGTCCGGGAACCGGTGTGCTGACAGAAATCCTTTTGGAAAATCCTTCGATTGCTTCCCTTACATTGGTAGAGATCGACACGGAATCCGTGGAATACCTTCATGAACATTTTCATGATGACAGGCTGCAGATTGTGGAAGCCAATTTTCTGAAAACGGATCTTCAGAGAATCATGAAACCTCCGTTTGCGCTGATCGGGAATTTCCCGTACAATATTTCCAGCCAGATATTTTTCAGGGTGATCGAATACCGGAACCTGATCCCGGAAGTGGTGGGCATGATCCAAAAGGAAGTGGCAGAGCGTATTGTAGCCAAATCAGGAAATAAAACCTACGGAATTCTCAGCGTGTTGCTACAGGCATGGTTTGACATAGAATATTGTTTTACAGTCAACGAGACGGTGTTTTTTCCTCCTCCCAAAGTGAAATCAGCGGTCATCAAGCTGCGCCGCAATGCAACCGAAAATCTGGGTTGTGATGAAGCGATGTTTTTGAAAGTCGTAAAAGCGGGGTTTGGCCAAAGGAGGAAAACATTGCGAAATGCGCTCAAACCGCTAACCGGAGTTTTGGAAACAGATCATGCTTTGTTGTGCCAAAGGGCCGAGCAACTTACCGTAAAGGATTTCGTCAGCCTGACCCGGTTTGTAGAAGCTGTTTTGTAATCCTGGTAATGGCTATATTTGTATTTCCGTAATTCGTTTGATCTTGAAAGAAGCACCCCCATCTGTAGCCGCTATTGTCAAAAGTCTTCCAGACAGACCGGGCGTTTATCGTTATTACGATAAAAGCGGGAAGATCATTTACGTTGGAAAGGCAAAAAATCTTAAGAAACGGGTTTCAAGTTATTTCAACAAAGAGCACGACAGCGGAAAGCTTCGCGTGTTGGTGAAGAAGATAGCGGATATTCAGTTTATCGTTACCGAAACGGAACTGGACGCTTTGCTGCTGGAAAACAATCTTATCAAGAAATTCCAGCCGCGCTATAATGTGATGCTCAAGGATGACAAAACCTACCCGTGGCTTTGCATTAAAAAAGAGCCCTTTCCCAGGGTTTTTCCTACCCGGCACGTCATCAACGACGGATCGGAATATTTCGGGCCTTATGCGTCTGTGAAGATGATGAACACTTTGCTGGACATCATTCGCCAGCTGTATCCGTTACGGACCTGCTCTTTTAATCTCATCCGGAGGAACATCGAAAAGAAAAAATTCAAAGTCTGTCTTCAGTATCATATCGGGAATTGTCTTGGGCCCTGTGAGGATCTTCAGTCGGAAGAAGATTATCTGGAAACACTGGATCAGGTACGCAATCTGATCAAAGGAAATCTGAACAAGGTGATCGATAACCTGAAGAAGATCATGAAGCAATATGCCAAAGATCTCCAGTTTGAGCGGGCGCAGCAGGTGAAGGAGAAGATAGAGATCCTTGAAAAATACAGAAGCAAATCCGTGATCGTGAACCCACGTATCAATAATGTGGATGTAGTCTCTGTCCTGGACGGACAAACCGAGGCATACGTCAATTACCTGAAAGTGGTACAGGGCTCTGTGATGCAATCACATACGGTAGAGGTAAAGAAGAAGCTGGATGAAACACCCGAGGAAATCCTGTTGCTGGCTATGACGGATCTGCGGCAGCGTTTTGAAAGTACTTCCAAAGAGATCATCCTTCCGTTCAACGTGGCTTTCCCTTATGAAGATGTCAGGATCACGATACCGCAAAGGGGAGAGAAAAAGCAGCTGCTTGAACTCAGTCAGCGGAATGCGTGGTATTTTAAAATGGAGCGGGCCAAGCAGCAGGAACTGGTGGATCCCGAGCGGCACAGCCGGCGGATACTGGAGCGCATGAAAACCGACCTGCGCATGAACGAACTCCCGGTCACCATCGAGTGTTTTGATAATTCCAACTTCCAGGGCGCGTATCCGGTGGCTTCCATGGTGCAGTTTGTGAATGCCAAACCCATGAAAAAGGAATACCGCCATTTTAACATCAAAACAGTGGAAGGACCCAACGATTTTGCCTCCATGGAAGAGATCATTATGCGGAGGTATGGTCGGTTGTTATCGGAGCAGAAAAGTCTTCCCAATCTGATCATCGTGGACGGTGGCAAAGGGCAGCTTAGTGCGGCGGTGAAAAGCCTGAAAGAATTGCGGCTGTACGGAAAGATCACCATCATTGGCATTGCCAAGAAACTGGAAGAGCTTTATTATCCCAACGATCCGCTACCATTGTATCTTGATAAAAGGTCGGAAACGCTTCGGGTGATTCAGCAGCTGCGGGATGAGGCGCATCGATTCGGGATTACCCATCACCGGAAAAGAAGAGACAAGGGGACCCTGAAAACAGAGTTGGATTCCATCAAAGGAATCGGCCCGGAGACAGCAGAGAAACTTTTGCGGGAATTTAAATCTGTGAAAAAGATTAAAGAGCTGGACGAAGGCCCCTTAGCTCAGGTTGTGGGAAAGGCCAAGGCTTCAGTAATCGTGAAATATTTTAAATCGGAAGAGCGTAAATAATTATCCTTTGCGTAACAATTAACGGCACAAAAAGGCGCTTTCCAGGCGCCTTTTTTGTAGGCTTTCAAATTTATTGAAGTATAAATTTAACGGGGATATTAAAGAATACGCGCACCGGTTTTCCGCGTTGTTTGCCGGGAACCCACTTAGGCATACTTTTTACGACCCGCATCGCTTCCTTGTCGCAACCGCCACCAATGCCACGGATAATTTCCACCTGGTCTATACTACCGTCCGGTTCTACTACGAATTTAACAAATACCGTTCCCTGAACCCCAATTTCTTTGGCCATTTCGGGATATTGAATGTGGGCAGAAAGATATTTCATCAGGGCAACTTCCCCACCTTTAAAATGAGGCATGTCTTCCACAACCTGGAAAATTGTTTTTTCCGGTACTTCCTCCTCTGTGGGTGAGGCGTAATTGGTCACGGGCGTACTCTGTGAAGCCCCTACATCAATATCAATGTTTTCATTGATTTTCATGCTGTTGCTGACAATTTTGATTTGAGTCACCTGCTTGGGAGGTGGGGGTGGTAGTTTTTCTTTTTGTACCGTAACGGGTACGCTTTCCTGAATGGTTTGCTGAGTTTTCTGCTGTAGCAGATTCAGGCTCTGCTTCTGATAACTCCTGGCATTAAAAGCAAAATAGACAACACCCAGGGCGAAAATAAGGCCAATTTCAAAGAAAATCGCCGTCTTGTTCTCCAAATCGCTTTTTGTTGTTTTTCTGGCTTTCATCTTCTTGTATTTGGTTTATACTCGGTTAATCTTAACTAAGATAGTTCATTTTCTGCATTATTTCAAGTGTTTTGGAGGTTTTTTTAAAAGACGGGGTGCCGAATTAAGCCAATGGGCATTTGGTTTGTTGAAGAATTCAGGGGTTAGGGGCGTATTCATAACAAAAAAAGGCGCTTCGAAAAGCGCCTTTTTTTATTGTTTTATTACAAGATTTTATTCGAGTGTAAATTTCACAGGAAGGTTGAAAGATACACGAACCGGTTTCCCGCGTTGTTTACCGGGAATCCATTTCGGCATACTTTTTACAACCCGGACAGCTTCTTCGTCGCAACCGCCACCAATACCACGGAGAACCTTCACATGGTCGATTTGTCCGTTGGGCTCAACTACGAAGTTGATAAATACACGTCCCTGAATTCCGCTTTCCTTTGCCAAAGCAGGATATTGAATATGAGTAGCAAGAAACTTCATCAAAGCACCCATTCCACCAGGGAACTGAGGCATGTCTTCAACGACTACGAAAATTTGCTGTTGCTGAACATCTTCGTCTTCAACAGGCGGAGTATATTTAGCAACGGCGGTGTTCATATTAGCACTTACGTCAATATCAACGTTATCGTTGACTTTTACATCATTACTAACGATCTTAATTTGCGTTACTTGTTTCGGCGGAGGTGGCGGAGGTGGCAGTTTTTGTTTTTGTTCTGTGATAGGAACTAATTCTTCAGTGTTATGCTGCACCTGTTGCTTAAACGTAGCTGCAGATCGCTTTTCATAACTTTTTGCATTTAAGGAGATATAGACGAGCGCCATGGCAATCACAAGGCCAATCTCGAAAAAGATCGCTTTTTTGCTCTCCAAATCCCCTTTCGCTGTTTTTCTGGATTCCATCTTAATTTATTTATGTTCAAATTTTCCGCAGCTAAAATAGTTAATTTATCTTTCACTACTTTATGCACTTCTGATTTTTTTTCTAAAAACGAGGTAAAAGCCGATCCACCCTAAGAGCGCTCCTACAGCGTCTGCGTAGAAGTCAAAACGGCTTCCACTTCGACCTACAAATACATATAGTTGCAATATTTCTGTAATCATTCCATATACTGAAGTAATTACTACAGAAATTATGCCAAACCAATAACGTTTTTTACTATAAAAGTATTTTTCCCTGAAACCATAAAGTATCAGAAACACCAATGTGCCGAAAATAAAAAGATGCACCGCCTTATCCGGTTCGAGCCATCCCCAGAAGTTCTGTACCCTTGGAATATAAGAACCCGGAATGCCGGTAAGAATAAGTATGACAAGTGACCAAATGATGGCGGGCAAAAATCTTTTTAACATCAAAATACTAAGCTTCAGTTAATTCCTTGTAGGCGGCAGCATCCAGCAGACCGTCCAGCTCAGAAGGATCGGTTATTTTAATTTTGACAATCCAACCTTCCCCGTAAGGATCTTTGTTGATGAGCTCCGGAGTGTCTTCCAGCTTTTCGTTTAGCGCCAGAATGGTTCCACCGATCGGAAGCAACAGGTCGGAAACGGTCTTAACAGCCTCAACAGTTCCAAAAACTTCTTCTTTGTCCAGTGTTTCGTCCATCGTTTCAACTTCCACAAAAACAATGTCTCCCAGCTCTTTCTGAGCGAAGTCGGTTACTCCAATCAAGGCTTCGTTGCCCTCAACTTTGATCCATTCGTGATCATTCGAATACTTTAAATTTTCTGGTATGTGCATTTCTTTTTCTGTTAGAATTAAGGCTTCAAATTTAGGATATTTTTTTATCGGTACTTCATGACTTTTGATATTAAATGTCTGTTGGTTAAATCAAAGTAGCGGGAAACTTTGGTGAAGATTTTTCCGGTTTCCCGGGAAGGAATTGAAGGCTCTTACGGGTTATCTGACGCATAAATGATACTTTTGCAGAAAAATAATCGGGATGATCTCAGTCAACAATCTTTCTGTTGAATTTAGCGGTACGGCGTTGTTTGAACAGGTTTCTTTTCATGTGAGTGAAAAGGAACGGATCGGGCTGGCCGGGAAGAACGGTGCCGGAAAGACGACATTGTTACGGATTTTATGCGGCGAACAGGATGCTTCTTCCGGAAATGTGGTCATTCCTGAAAATGAAAGAGTGGGCTACTTGCCTCAGGAAAAGAAAGTTCGGAGCAAAAAAAGTGTTTTGGAAGAAGCGCTGTCGGCATTTTCCAATGTGGAAGATCTGAAAAAGCAACGTGATAAAGTTCAGCAGGAGTTAGTTACGCGCACCGATTATGAAAGCAAATCGTATCTGAAACTTTTCGAAGAGCTGAATGCACTTAACGATCGGTTGGCTATTCTGGATGAAGGTCAGTTGGAAGGCATGGCTGTAAAGGTACTGAGGGGCTTAGGTTTTCTGGAGGAAGAGTTGAACCGTCAGGTAAATACGTTCTCTCTGGGGTGGCAGATGCGCATTGAGCTGGCAAAACTGCTGTTGCTCCAACCCGGATTGTTATTACTTGACGAGCCTACGAATCACCTGGATTTGGATGCCATCCAATGGCTGGAAAACTATCTGAAAAGTTATAAAGGTTCGGTGATCCTGGTTTCCCATGACCGGAGTTTTCTCGATAACCTGACCACAAGGACCATCGAAATCAACAATGGGAAAATATACGATTATAAGGTTTCCTATTCCCATTATCTTGAACTCCGTGACGAACGCATCAATCAGCAGAAGGCGGAATACAATAATCAGCAAAAGCAGATCAAAGAAGTCGAACGCTTTATCGAAAGGTTCCGATCCAAGGCTACCAAAGCCAGGCAGGTTCAGTCGCGCGTAAAGCATCTTGAGAAAATGGAACGTGTGGCTATCGATGATCTGGATGCCTCCGGGATTCATTTCCGTTTTCCTCCCGCTCCGCGAAGCGGAAAAGTAGTGGTGGAAGGAAGCTCCGTTTCAAAGGCTTACGGTCCAAAAAAAGTGCTGAATCAGGTTGATTTTCAGATCATCAAAGGAGAAAAAGTAGCTTTTGTAGGAAGGAATGGGGAAGGAAAGACGACGCTTTCAAAGATCCTGGCCCATCAACTGGACTCGGAGGGCGAAATCAAATTCGGACATAATGTTCATATCGGATATTATGCCCAGGATCAGTGGGAGATGCTTGATCCGTCCAAAACCGTTTTTGAAACTGTGGATGACGTGGCGGTGGGAGATATCCGGAAAAGACTGACTTCCATTCTGGGCGCATTTTTGTTCCAGGGGGAGGATATCGATAAGAAAATCAGTGTGCTTTCGGGGGGTGAAAAAGCGCGCCTTTCGTTGGCAAAACTTTTGCTAAATCCTTCTAACTTCCTTATTCTCGATGAACCTACCAACCATCTTGACCTGTTGTCGAAAGACATTCTGAAAACCGCCCTGCTGGAATACGACGGTACACTGATCCTGGTGTCCCACGACCGTGATTTTCTGAATGGCCTGACGGAGCGGTTCTATGAATTCAGAAATCATCAGATCAAAGAATTCCGTGGAACGCTGGAAGAATATCTCGAAAAGAGAAACATTGAACAGCTTCAGGAACTGGAGGCGAAAAATCCACAAAAAAAAGAACAGAAATCCACGACTTCCGACTCTCAGCTTGACTGGGCAGCAAAAAAAGAGAAAGACCGGAAACAACGCAAGTTGAAAAAAGAGCTGGAAAGAATCGAGGCAGACATTGAGAAGCTTGAGCAGGAACTGCGCGCGGTTAACGAAAAGCTTTCCCGTCCCGAAGATTTTATGGAAGAAATTAAAAACGGCCACTTATCGAAAGAACACGGCAGGCTACAGTCGGACATCGACCGGAATTATGAGACATGGGAAGAAATACATCTTCAACTGGAGGAGGAATAGCAATTATTTTTTCCTGGAAATCATTTGTTTGGCAAGCTTTTCAAGTACTACTTTGCTTTCTTTGGGCCGATTTACCTGTTCTATGCCTGTAAGGCTCTGATTTACATAATCCTCTATTGCCTGGTTGGTGACCTTTTCAATCTCAAGGGTGTCAAAAATGCCCTTTACTTTAGCAATTTTTTCTTCCGGTACTGCCTGTATATCATGGTAACACGACCATAACTGATCTTTGGTCTTGTCATCAGCGAGTTCCATGGCAGCAACGAAAAGGTAGGTTTTTTTGTTTTCGATGATGTCGAGTCCGGTCTTTTTTCCGAAGTCTTTTTGTTCCCCGTACAAATCGAGCAGATCATCCCTTAGCTGGAAAGCCATTCCCAGATTCCTTCCGTACTGCGACAAGCGATCAACGTCTTCCTCCGGCGCTCCGGCGATGATGGCACCGATACGCATGCTGGCGCCGAAAAGGGCAGCCGTTTTATAATTGCTCATCAGAAGGTAATCTTCTTTGGAAACCATATCCAGACTTTCAAAATTGATGTCCATCTGCTGCCCTTCACAGGCTTCCAGGGCCGTACTATTAAAGGTCTCCAGAATAGAAGGAAGCAAATCTTTGTCCGATTGCATTACGTAACGATAAGCCAGCGCATATAAGGTATCGCCGGCCAGAATGGCAAGCTTCTGGTTCCAGCGGGTATGCACAGTTTCCTGTCCATGGCGCAACGGTGCCTCATCCATAATATCATCATGCACCAGCGTGAAATTGTGAAGCAGCTCGATAGCCAGCGCCTGAGGAATGGATTTGTAAATATCACCGCCAAACAAATCGCACGCCATCAGCGTGAAAATGGGACGGAGCCGTTTCCCTGACTGAGAAAGTGTATAAGCGATGGGTTCGTATAATTCTTTGGGACTTTTGGTAAAATTTTGTTTTCCCAGTTCTTCTGAGAATATCTGGTATAGCTGCTCGAAAGAATACATTGTTTGCAGATAATGATTAATGAATGAGATCAAGGAGATATTCTCCATAACCACTTTTTAAAAGAGGCTCCGCAATCTCCCGAAGTTGTTCGGCATTGATGAATCCTTTTTTATAAGCGATTTCTTCAATGCAGCCGATCTTCAAGTTCTGTCTTTCCTGAATAACTTCCACAAATGAAGAGGCTTGTGTCAGGGAAGCAAAAGTTCCCGTGTCCAGCCAGGCAGTGCCGCGGCTTAACATCCCCACTTTTAATTTTCCCTGCGCAAGATAATATTTATTTACATCGGTGATCTCGTATTCACCACGTGCACTGGGCTTGAGATTTTTAGCTAGTTCAACTACCGAATTATCATAAAAATAAAGTCCCGGTACAGCAAACTGCGATTTGGGTTTGGCCGGTTTTTCCTCGATGGAAAGCGCGTTCATGTCTTCATCGAATTCGACGACGCCATACCTTTCAGGATCTTTCACATGATAGGCGAATACGATGCCGCCGTCGGGGTCAGAACAGTTCATTAATAACTGCTGCAATCCGGATCCGTAAAAAATGTTGTCCCCCAAAACCAGGGCCACTTTATCCTTCCCGATGAACTTTTCTCCGATGACAAAAGCCTGTGCCAATCCGTTGGGAACTTCCTGAACGGCGTATTCAAAATTACATCCGATACGCGAACCGTCTCCCAGCAACAATTTAAAATTGGGCGTGTCGTGAGGTGTTGAGATGATCAGGACGTCCCGGATGCCTGCCATCAGAAGAATGGACAGCGGGTAATAGATCATGGGTTTATCGTAAATGGGCATAAGCTGTTTGCTGACTGCCAGTGTCAGGGGATGGAGTCTTGTGCCGGAACCGCCTGCTAAAATTATACCTTTCATAGTGTCGAATTTTGGGTCCTCAATTTACGAATGATCTTTTATTTTTTCCAACTCTTCTTTGACAACTTTATCCAACTGGGGATTCACATCATCCGTAAATAGTTTACTTTTTGATGTTTTAAATGCTGGTGTAAGCAGCCACTTATCCAAAGTGATGAGTAAAGACGGCAAGACAATCAGGTTGGTAAACAGTGCCACCAGCAGGGTTAAAGACACCAAAAATCCCAGGGCCTGGGTCCCTCCGAAGGATGAGAGGATAAAGACAAGAAATCCAAAGAAAAGGACAATTCCCGTAAAAATCATGCTATGGCCCGTTTCCGTCAAAGCAGCGAATACCGATTCGCGGATCCGCCAGTTATTGGCTTTCAGATGGAGACGGTATCGCGACAAAAATTGAATGGTGTTGTCCACACTGATCCCCAGGGCAATGCTGAAGATGATGATGGTGGATGGCTTAATGGATACACCAAAATAGCCCATCATGCCCGCCGTGAGTATCAGCGGTATTGTATTGGGAATAAACGAAATGAGGATCATCTTTATGGATGAAAAAATCGCTGACATCAACAAAGCAATGACAACAATGGCCAACAACAAACTCATGAAAAGGTTCTTAACAAGATAGTTGGTGCTTTTCAAAAAGACCACACTGGTTCCCGTAAGGTGGACGTTATATTTCTCTGGCGGAAAAATCTTGTTGATTTTTGGACGGATGGTACGAATGATGCTGTCGATTTCGTTGGTTCCAATGTTAGCCATTTGCACAGAAATCCGCGTTACACGGTAAGTCGAATCTACAAAAGTATTCAAAAGACTCTTTTTCTTACTGTGAATGCTGGGGATGTAAGTCATGATAAAATTCTTTTCCTGACTGTTCGGCAGGGAATACATCTCCGGGTTCCCGTTATAAAAAGCCTGCTTGGCAGATTTAACGATTTCTACGACTGACACCGGCCTTGCAAATTGCGGATAGAGCGCTAAAGTATCCTGCAATTGACTGATTTTATTTAAGTTATATAAACTAAGAACGCCCCCCGGCTTTTTTGTATCTACTGAAATTTCGAGTGGCATGACCCCTTTGAAATTCTTCTCGAAAAAATTCAAGTCCTTACGTAACTGGTTGCTCTTGGAAATGTCGTCCACAATAGATCCGGTGGTTTTAAGTTTGGTCGTCCCGTAGACGCCTCCCAGGATTAAAACGAGGGTTGCCAGATAAACCCAGCCCCGGTAACCGGACACAAGAACGGCCACCTTTTTCAAAAACCTGGAAATGATATTTGTATCACTTTCAAGGTGCTTCAGGTGCTTGGCAGTAGGCAGCGGAAAGTAGCTGAATAAGATAGGCAACAGCAACATCGAGAGCACATAAATAACCAGAATATTGATGGTGGCGATGATCCCGAATTCTACAAGGAATGAGTTGGAAGTGATGACAAATGAAGCGAAACCTGCTGCAGTAGTGGCATTGGTAAGCAGATTTGCTTTGCCAACCCGGGTGATCATCCGGGAAAGAGCCAGCGTCTTGTTATGATGTATGCGGATTTCATCAAGATACTTATTCAGAAAGAATATGGTGTTTTCCACCCCGATTACAATGAGCAGCGGCGGTAAAACTCCTGTCAGAATGGTGAATTTGTAACCCATCAGGGTGATGCTGCCCAAAGTAAAGATAACGGCAACAATCACCAACACCATAGCGAAAAATACCGCCCTTCTGGACCGGAACAACAGAAATAATAAAACAAATGTGACGAAAGCCGAAAGAAAAATAAAAAAGAAAGATTCTTTGAGAATAAGTTGACTCTGAATGGTCCGAATGTAAGGCAACCCGGAATACCTCATTTTGAGGTGATACTTCTGTCCGTAGTCATCCACTGTTTGGGTGATTTTCCGCATCAGCGGGATGCGCGCCTTGGAATTGAGTATCTTGCTGTCTACCGTGATCATCATCAGGTGAACATGGTCTTCTCTGTTATATAACCGCCCTTGGTAAAGTGGAAGATTATACAGCGCGGTTTTAATGGAATCGACTTGTTTTTGTGTGGTGGGTTTCGTGGGAACAAGATCCACAAAATCAAATTTATGTTCCTTTTCGTTTTTAACCAGCGTAAAAAGCCGGGCAGAAGAAATAACCTGAGTTACCCCTTGAATTTTCATCAGTTTATGGGTGATGTTGTACCAGTCGTCAAAATGTTCCAAGGTGAACAAATTAGGATCTTGTACGGCTACAAAACTGATACTCCCATCTCCGCTCTGGCCGAATTCCTTTTTAAACGTATTGTATTCAATACTGGTGGGATCGCTCGAGGGAAGCATTTTAGCAAGTTCGTAAGATAGCTCTACTTTTGACCCTTCAAAACCCATAAAAACAGTCAACAACCCAATTGTAATTAATATTGCAAGCCTGTTTCTAAGGATAAACTTAACGAGAAATTGCCACATGTACCCCTTTATTCGTAATCAAAAACTAAATATTCTATATTATTTGCTCATTTCCAGCTGCAAGCGATCCTTTCCGAGCGCCTAAAACGAGTGGGCAAAGGTAAGATTTGTTTTAAAGCATACAAAATATTGCTAAGATGAATTTTAGGTGAAAATTTTATCGGGTCGGAAAGTTGTTACTACAGTCACAGGAATCCGGCAGTATACTTAGAAAAATGTCATTTTTCCGAATGATGTAATGGAATAAAATAACTTGTTGTTATCCCTTCGAAGCGCTTTTTTCGGAAATTTGCATTCGAAAGCGCCACTTCATGAAAAATGAAAATCTGAAATGAAAAAAGTTTTATTTATCGACAGCACACATCCTTCACTGGTCGAAGGCCTTGAAAAAGCCGGTTTCTCCTGCGATTATTTTCCGGAGTTCAAAAGGGAAGATTTTATCAGAATAATAGAAGGATATGAAGGCGTCATCATCCGCAGTAAAATCAAGCTTGACGAGGAAATTTTGTCACATGCAAAAAAACTGAAGTTTATCGGACGGGTAGGAGCCGGGATGGAAAACATTGATGTGGATTATGCCGAAAATCATGGCATTGCCTGCATGAATGCGCCGGAAGGCAATCGTGGTGCCGTGGGTGAGCAGGCTGTCGGGATGCTGTTGATGCTGTTCAATCATTTGCTTTGGGCGGATGCGGAGGTCCGAAAGGGCATCTGGCGCCGGGAGGAAAACCGGGGGTTAGAAATCGAAGGGAGAACTGTCGGAATCATCGGTTATGGGAACACCGGAGGCTCTTTTGCTCGCAAGTTGCAGGGCTTTCGGCCGAAGGTGATTGCCTACGATAAATACAAAACTGATTTCTCGGATGCTTATGCACAGGAAGCGACCATGGAAAAGTTGTTTGAGGAATGCGATGTGGTAAGTTTGCATCTTCCTCTGACGGATGAAACCCGGTTTCTGGTGGATGATGATTTTATCGGGAAATTCAAAAAGCCATTTTTTCTGATCAATACCTCTAGGGGTAAAATCGTAAAAACCGATGACCTGGTCAGAAATCTGAAGTCGGGAAAAGTGCTGGGGGCCTGCCTGGACGTGCTTGAATTTGAAGGCTTATCCTTTGAAAGCCTGAACCAGGACAACCTGCCGAAAGCTTTCATGGAGCTGGTACAGATGGATAATGTGGTGCTGTCGCCACACATCGCCGGATGGACACACGAATCCAATCTGAAACTTTCCGCTACCATCGTAAGAAAAGTGAAAGCTTTGTATGGTTTGCTATAAATCTTTTCCGAACAGGAAACAGAAATCTAAATTCCCAGCTGGTCCTTTAACTGTTTGACGCGGCTTTTGCTCACCATCACCTTGGTTTTGTCTTTTAAGATGATAACATAGTTTTCCTTGCCGTATTTTTCCAACTTTTCAATTTGCTGCACGTTGATGATGGAAGAGCGGTGCACGCGAATAAAATATTCTTCGGGAAGTCGTTTTTCAATGCTGCCCATGGTTTCGTTTTTCAGAAACTTTCCTTTTGGGGTGTGTAGTTCTATGTAATCGTCCTGGGCCTCGATGTGTGTGATCTCCATAACGGGAATGACGTCAATATGACTGCCCGTTTTCACAAAAATACGATCGACAGGTCCGCCTTCTTCACGGATCTTTTCCTTTAACTTTTCGATTTTTTCGAAAGATTCCGTTCTGTTTTTCATTCTGTCGAAAGCTTTTGTCAGAGCTTGGTCGAAGCGTTCTTTTGAAAAAGGTTTCATCAGGTAATCCACAGCA
This sequence comes from uncultured Lentimicrobiaceae bacterium, assembly GCA_964456625.1. Taxonomy (GTDB): domain Bacteria; phylum Bacteroidota; class Bacteroidia; order Bacteroidales; family F082; genus Sulfidibacterium. Next base: position 27,804 of record CAYWBO010000003.1, read on the forward strand.
TTGAATTCAAAAGCACGGATGGCAAACTGATCGTATGCCGTTGTAAAAATGATTTCCGGAGGTTCGTCCAGGAGTTCCAGCATTTCAAATCCGGTGAGTTTGGGCATCTGGATATCCAGAAAGATCAGGTCGGGAAGAGTTTCGGTGATGGCTTTGATCCCTGCAAAACCATTTTCACATTCCCCCACAAGCTGGATGTTTTCGTGGGGCGCCAGGTATGCTTTCAGTAAATTTCTTGCGGGCTCTTCGTCTTCAACGATAATAGCACGTATGTCCGGTTTCATGGTTTAATTTTTTGGCAGTTTCAAAATAGCTTTAAAGATCATTTTCTCGGCTACGGTTTCCAACAGGTCATTCCGTCCATAGATCAGCAAGAGCCGTTTTCTGATGTTTTTCAACCCCACGCCTTCTCCTACCGGCTTCTTCGTATCCGGATCATAATCGTTTGTAATTTCTATTGCAATATAGTCATTTTCTTCCCTGCACCGGATGTCAACTTCGGTTTCTTCCGAGCTTTTATAAACCCCGTGTTTGATGGAATTTTCAATTAAAGGCTGAAGGATCATGTTGGGAATTCGGCTGTCGTAACACTTGTCGGGAACGTCAAAGATAAATTTGAGCCTGTTGCCAAAACGGATTTTTTCAATCTCGAGATAGCGCCTTAGGTTTTCAAACTCTTCTTTCAGACTGGCCTGCTCGTTTTTGCTGTGACTCAGCGAATAGCGCAGGAAATCGGAAAGTTTGATGACCATGTCCTGGGCTTTTTCGGGTTTTGTGATGGTCAGCGAACTGATGGAGTTTAGACTGTTGAAAAGAAAGTGCGGGTTTATCTGTGATTTCAGGGCATCCAATTCGGCCTTGGTTACCAGTTTCTGTAGCTCGCTTTCTGTTTTCAGCTTCTCCTGAAGGTCGTCGTAATACAGGATCAGGTAGTAAAACATCACGAAAAGCAGATAGTAAAAAACCCCGGTAACGGAACGCCAGGCAAGCGAATGTCGCAAGAAAGTGATGTAATCAGCGTTGTTGGGAAACAAATTAACAAGGATAAAGTATCCAACACCAAGCCAGAGCACAATGATTACCAGGGCTACCAGCAGATGGTTGAAAATGATGTCGATGATCGAAGGTTTCTCTTTCAGGTTGAACCGGATGACATACCAGAGGCTGAATCCGATCACCATAAAAATGACATTGAAAACCAGGGAATCCCCCAGGCTGGTCAGACTGTTAATCCCGTAAAATAGATTGATAATCAAGGTATGCAGCGCGATGATGGCGGCCCATACCATGATGTAGGTTGCAATATAACTTCTGTTTTGAGATAAAGGATTTAGCATGACTTCAGAAAATCGGGTTAGTTACAAAGGGGATTAAATCCTGACTGTTTCGATATGCCGTACTCTGTTCTCTAAATTATACTGGTCTACCATACCATCGATGAGAAACAGGTCAATAATCCAGCCGATGCCTAAAAGCTGGCCGGTGAGCAGATAGATGATCCCGCTTGTTACTTTTCCAAGGTAAAATCTGTGGGCTGAAAAGATTCCGAAAAAGAACCATAAAAAATACGTTGCTGCTTTTGATTTCATATCAGGGAAAATTTGAATTAAAAACTTTTGATTTCAACACCACCCAGGATGATCATTCCTTTGATGATCAATACCTTTCCGTCGGCATTGCTCAGCGTTCTTCTCCTTTTATCGGTGAACCCGCCAAAGAGGGTCACGGCTTCCGAATGAACGTTCCATCCTTCGGGTATGATAAATTTCGTGCCGCCGAACAAGGCAAAAACGTCAATGATGGCTGTGTCAGATTCCATTTCTACCTGGGTCAGGTCAAACTCGGAACCACCGAAGATGGCGGTGATGTTGCCTCCTTTGAAGTTGGTAGACTGCACAATCTTTACACTACCTCCGAAGAATGATAAGTGATCCAGGTAACCGGTTACTTTCTCGTCGGGGTTTTCTGTGTTGTGCCGTCCTTTCCACCCGGTGTTATGCTGACGGGTGATCAGCAGATAACCTAATCCGATCAGGATCAATGGCCAGAATACATCGCCCAGACGGACACTTTGCCCAAGGAGTGAAGGGAACCAAAATAAGATTCCCAATCCGATGAGTACGTAAGCTGTGTTCTTGTTCGGACGGGTTGCCAGGAAATAGATGCCTAAATAGATAAGAAAGCTCTTCCAGTTAAAGATGTAGTAGGATAAGTTTATGTTGATAAAGTCAAAATTTCCCAGCATGATGATCGCCCCTGCTAAAACCAGCAGACCTCCGAAAACGTATCTCCCGTTCGATGTGCGAGGATATTTTTTGTTACTTTCCATGGTAATGATTTTTATATTGCAAATATAGAATGTTGTGACGGTCAGGTAAAATAAAATTCGGCGAACGGGGGAAGGTGGTCGGTAAACGGCGAAAAACTATTTTTTGCTTCATATAACGCAATGTATTTCAATGAATTTATCGAAATTAAGAAAATTGCTGATCTGAGCATCAGAATAATGCCTTATTTTTGGAAGAACGAAATCCAAAAAGTGTTGAATATATGAAAAAACCGGGCTTGATCGGAGGGGTGACATGGACCTCTACCATCGACTATTACAGACTGATAAATGAATTGTCTAACAAGGCGTTGGGATCACATGATACATTGGAGGTTTTGCTTTATTCCATGAATTTTGAAGAGATCCTGCAGATGATGACACATCAGCAATGGGCCGAAATAGAAACCTTGTTTACTGTGAAAGCGAAAGCTTTGAGAAATGCCGGAGCTGATTTTTTTGCCATCTGTTCCAACACATTGGCGAAAGTGGGCCATCCTGTTTCAGAAGCAAGCGGGTTGCCCATTCTGGATATGGTAGCTTCGGTGGCGGACGCCATCCGGAAGAAAGGTTTCGAAAAAGTGGCTTTCTTAGGGACTTCATTTGCCATGAATGATTCTTATTATAGTGATGATCTGAATTCTTTTGGTATTGAAGCATTTATTCCGGAACCGGAACAGCGAGAAGTGATCAACAGGATCATCATGGAAGAACTGGCTTATGACCTGCTGAAACCGGAGAGCCGGAAAACGATTTTGAATATTATGAATCGGATGCGGCGGGATTATAACATTGAAGGTGTCATCCTGGGCTGTACGGAACTGCCCATGCTCATCAAGCAAGCCGATATGGACATTCCGGTTTTTGATACGGCGGCCATTCATGCAAAAGCCATTGTTGACTTTGCGTTAAAATCCTAAAGAGTTTTTAATAAAAGAAAAGGCCCTGCCGATATCGGCAGGGCCTTTTATATAGACAATTGTTTTAATTATTGAATTTCCCAGGTGTTTCCGCTGTTGAGTAGATCGTCCACCGATTTGTAAGGCGAAACTTCCTTTTCGTGTTCCACGGAATTCCAAACGGCATCTTCCAGTGTTTCGGAAGTTACCGAACGGATCACCCCCAGTGCAATCGGATAATCAGGCAGGGACATGCTGGCCAGCATCATGTGAATTCCTGCATCTTCCGTCGTGGGATCGTGAACCAGAATATCGTCCAACGTGATTCCGTCTTCTCCTACTGTGACAACTTTCAATTGTGTTCCTTCCAGGATCAACCCTTTTTCTTTGTTCTTTCCAAAGAGCATCGGCTTCCCTGCTTCCAGGATTAGCTGGCTGTCGTATTTGGTCTCTTTCCCCGAAATCAGTTCGTGGGCTTTGTTGTTGAAAATCACACAGTTTTGCAAGATTTCAACAATGGAAGTTCCATGATGCAACCCTGCTTCCAGGAACACCTGCTGCATCAATTTCATATCGGTATCGATGGCTCGGGCGAAAAATTTACCACGGGCGCCGATGACCAGTTCGCCAGGATTGAAAGGTGTTTCAAAAGATCCCTGCGGGGAAGTTTTCGTTTTTTTCCCTTTCGGTGTGGTGGGCGAATACTGGCCTTTGGTAAGGCCGTAGATTTGGTTGTTGAACATTAAATAGTTAATGTCGGGGTTTCTGCGGGCAATATGAATGAAATGGTTTCCGCCAATCGCCATCGAGTCACCGTCACCGCTGATCATCCAGACACAGAGTTTCGGATTGGTAAGTTTGATACCCATGGCCAGTGCTGCAGCGCGCCCGTGGATGCCATGAATTCCGTAAGTATTCATGTAATAAGGAAAACGCGAAGAGCATCCGATACCGGAAACCACCACAAAATCTTCTTTTTTATAACCCATTTTTTCTCCTACCAAAGGGAAAACATTTTCCACTGATTTCAGGATGGCATGGTCCCCACAACCCGGACACCATTTTACCATCTGGTCGCTTTCGAAATCAACTTTGGTAAGTTCTATTTCCTGAAGTTCTATTTTTTGATCCATGATCTTATTCGTTTAAAAGGGTGTCGAATTTTGTTTTCAGTTCAGACACCATAAAAGGCAGCCCTTGTACCTTATTATACTGTTGATATCTGAAATCAGGATGAGTCATCCGCAAATAGTTTGCAAACTGACCCATGTTGATTTCACAGACAATGATCTTTTTGAATTTTGAAAATACATCATCCACATTTTTGGGCAATGGCATGATGTGTTTAAAATGAGCCAGGCTGATGGATTTGCCTTCTTCGCGGAGCTCTTCCACAGCGGTGCGCAAAACGCCGAGAGTGCCGCCCCATCCCACAACCAGAACATCACCTTCCGGATCACCTTCTACTTCCAGGTTGGGAATATAATTTGCAACACGCATCACCTTTTCCTGGCGAAGGTCTGTCATTCTCTGGTGGTTTACAGGATCGTGAGAAACATTACCTGTAATATCTTCTTTTTCAAGACCTCCCAGGCGATGTCTTAATCCGGGGGTTCCGGCAATAGCCCACTGACGATTCAGCTTTTCAGGATCTCTTTTGTAAGGTTCGTAATCCGGATCGTTGGCTTTCGCGATGGGAGGATTAATGTCCGGAAGATCGGCAACTTTCGGAATCTTGAAAACTTCCGAGCCGTTTCCGATGGATCCGTCCGTCAGCAAAATAACCGGTGTCATGTGTTCCATAGCCAGCTTGGCAGATTCATAGGCCGAATAGAAAGCATCAACAGCGCTGGAAGCAGCAATTACGATCACGGGGGCCTCCCCGTTTCTTCCATATAAGGCCTGCATCAGGTCCGATTGTTCCGATTTGGTGGGAAGCCCGGTGGACGGGCCGCCACGCTGAACATCCACAATCACCATGGGCAATTCGGTCATCACGGCCAGTCCGATGGCTTCACTTTTCAGTGAAAGTCCCGGGCCGGAAGTGGTGGTCACCGCCAAAGCACCGGCAAAACTACCTCCGATGGTGGAAACAACCCCTGCAATTTCATCTTCGGCCTGTTGTGTGATGCAGGTAAACTGTTTGTGTTTTGACAGTTCCTGAAGGATGTCCGTGGCTGGTGTAATAGGATAAGAACCTAAATAAATATTTCTTCCCGAACGTTCTGCAGCGGCCAGAAAACCCCAGGCGGTGGCCAGGTTTCCGGTGACATTGCGGTAACGTCCTTTTTCAAGATTTGCTTTTTCAATGCGGAAAGTATTGGTGAATGCTTCCAGGGTTTCAGCATAATTATACCCTGCAGCCAGTACTTTCTTGTTGGCTTCAACAACGAGCGGATTCTTTTTGAATTTGGTTTCAAAATAGCGATAGGTCTTCGTGTAATCCCTGTTAAACAGATAAAAGATCACACCGAGGGCAAACATATTTTTGGACTTCAGTGCGGATTTATTATCCAAATCAAGATCTTTTACGGTCTCGCGTGTCATTTCCGTCAGCGGGGCTCTGATGACCTGGTGATCGATCAGTGAATCGTCTTCCAGTGGATTCGAGGTCCAGCCGGCTTTGTCCAGGTTTTTATCTGTAAAGGAATCACTGTCAACAATGATGATGGCATCATCCTTAATCCATTTCAAATTTGCTTTCAAAGAGGCGGGGTTCATGGCGACCAGGACGTCTGCTAAATCACCTGTAGTATGAACACTTTTGTGCCCGAAATGGATCTGAAAACCTGATACCCCCGAGATGGTACCCTGAGGTGCCCGAATCTCGGACGGAAAATCAGGAAAAGTTGCAAAATCGTTTCCTGCAAAGGCGGTTGAATCTGAGAAAAGGCTCCCGGTTAACTGCATCCCATCCCCGGAATCACCAGCAAATCGAACAACAGCAGACTCCAGTTCAACCACTTTTTCTTTTTTCGTTGTCATATAATTTTATTATTAATAAAACACGGCAAAATTAAGGCAATTATTTTCCTATACGCTAATCCGCATCTTTTTTTTTAAAACGATTGAAATGGGGCTTTTCGGAAAACAACACGTTTTAAAATATCTATATATCAATATATTAAAAAGAAATTGTTAGCAAATCACAGCCCGTTTTTGCTAATTAAAACGAGTCTAAATTTGTTTGCTTTATGAGATGTGCCAGTAATTAAGACTGAGTAATAATTAGACCGTCTGTGAATTTTTTATGGCAATCATCTGTTGCTTTAAAACTTTCATTTTATATTTGTAGTACTTGTAACTTAAAAAATTAACTGCTATGGCCTATAAAATTGAACCAGATTTATGTACAGCTTGTGGCGCTTGCATTGATGAATGTGCTTTTGACGCCATTTCAGATGAAGGTGATGTTTATGTAATTGATCCTGAAAAATGCACCGACGACGCTGCTTGCGTTGATGTTTGCCCTACCGAAGCCATTGTTCCGGAGTAACGGGAAGGTGGAAAGAAATTGAAACCCGCATGGACACTTGCGGGTTTTTTTATTCCTGGCCGTTTCCATTTTTATAATTATTATAAATTAAGGAGAAATCCCGATCTGTCTTGGCATGAATAGACATTCATCCTATATTTGCCCGATTTTTAAACTTAAAAGTGAAAAGCCATGGCTTATAAAATTGATCCTGATGCTTGTACAGCTTGCGGAGCTTGTATTGACGAATGTCCTGTAGAAGCCATTTCTGAAGGTGATGTTTACGTAATTGATCCTGAAAAATGTACAGATGATGGTCTTTGCGCAGATGTTTGCCCTACCGAAGCTATCTCGCAGGCTTAAAAAGCATTGAAAGAAAGATTAAATCCCGCTTGTTTTCCTTGCGGGATTTTTTTGTATCTTAAATTAGTATTTTGGTATTTTTATAAATAAATCGTCTCCGTATCCTCAACCGTAAAGACATTCATCATATCTTTGCCACGTTTTTAGAAATTTTTAAAACTAATAGCTATGGCATACAAAATAGATCCCGATTTATGTACTGCATGTGGAACATGCATTGACGAATGTCCTGTAGAAGCCATTTCTGAAGGTGATGTTTATGTAATTGATCCTGATTTGTGCACAGACTGCGGCGCTTGCGCTGATGTTTGTCCTACAGAAGCCATACACCCGGAATAATCTATCCCGGCGAAAGTTTATGGATCCCGCATGAATTGATGCGGGATTTTTTTGTACTTTCCCTCTTCGTTTCCAGGCGCAGTGTTGGCGTTGTTTTCTGGTTAAAGATTGCCATCCGTTGCGTTCTTTAAAATAATTCTAAATAACCTAAATAATTATTACTTTTGTCATGTCATTAGCAAGTAAGCAGAATGGATAATTACAATTTTTTAAATAGTACGGATCCTGCTGTTATAGAGGAGCTTTACCAGCGATTTAAAGAAAATCCTGAATCTGTAGAAAAAGGCTGGCGTCAGTTTTTTGAGGGATACGAGTTTGCTCAGAATGCTTATCCGGCCAAAAGATCTGAAAGTTGGGAAACATCAGATGAATTTAAGGTGATCAATCTTTTGATGGATTACCGCCGTCGTGGTCATCTTTTTACCAAAACCAATCCGGTTCGAAAAAGGCGAGACTACCGTCCGACACTTGATATTGAAAATTACGGCCTGCAGCAAAGTGATCTGGATCGTGTTTTTTATGCAGGAAATGAAATTGGTATCGGCCCTGTGAAACTCAGGGATATCGTTAACTTTCTGGAAGAAACCTATTGCCGCTCGCTGGGAGTGGAATACATGTTTATCCGTGACACGGAGATCGTTAGCTGGCTGCGGAATTATTTTGAATCCACACGTAACAGACCTCATTACACCGTTGAGGAGAAAAAACTGATCCTGAAAAAGCTCAGAAGAGCTGTTTTTCTGGAAAAATTCCTGCAAAAGAAATTTCCCGGACAGAAGCGCTTCTCGCTCGAAGGTGCCGAAGCCCTGATCCCGGCCCTGGATGCTGTCATGGAAAAAGGGACGGAACTCGGAATAGAAGAATTTATTATTGGCATGTCACACCGCGGAAGGCTGAACGTACTGGCCAATATTTTGAGAAAGCCTTTCGAAGATATTTTCTCCGAATTCGAAGGTGTGGAATATGAGGACGAAACGTTGCTGGGAGATGTAAAATATCACCTCGGTTATACCATCCAACGTAAAACCAGCAAAGGCAAACCGGTTCAGTTCACATTATCTCCCAACCCATCACACCTGGAAGCTGTCGATCCGGTAGTGGAAGGGATTACCCGTGCAAAAATCGGGGAATATAAAAAGGGAGATGTCAATAAAATTGCGCCTATCCTTATCCATGGTGATTCATCTATGGCCGGGCAGGGTGTCGTTTATGAAGTGATCCAAATGTCTGGTTTAAAAGGATTTTCAACCGGCGGGACCATCCACCTGGTCATCAACAACCAGGTCGGTTTTACCACCGATTATCTGGATGCACGAAGCAGCACCTATTGTACGGATGTCGCCAAGACGATCCTTTCCCCCGTTTTTCATGTCAACGGTGATGATGCGGAAGCCGTTGTTTTCACAATTCAGCTTGCCATGGAATTCAGGAACCGTTTCCATAACGATGTTTTCATCGACATTCTCTGTTATCGCCGATACGGTCATAATGAAGGTGATGAACCACGGTTTACGCAGCCCATGCTTTACAAAGCCATCGAAAAACATCCTGATGCGTACAGCATTTACAAGAAGGAACTTTTGGATCAGGGCGTGATCACTAAGGAAGAATGTGCCGGTGATGAAGATCATTTCAATGAGAAGCTGGAAGTCAACTATGAAAAATCGAAGACCCATCAGAAGGCCAACATCAACAGCTTCCTTCAGGATATCTGGAAAGATATTCCCAGGGCTTCGGATAAGGATTTTGTTTCTTCGCCGGATACTTCAATTTCAAAGGAAATGTTGCTGAAAATCACGGAAGGAGTGACCCGTCTTCCTGAGCATAAGAATTTTTTCAGAAAAAGCATCCGCCTGCAGCAAAGCAGGAAGGATATGGTTCTGAAAGATAATATGCTTGACTGGGGTATGGGCGAAATGTTGGCATACGGAAGTCTTGTATTGGAAAAAACACCGGTGCGCATCAGCGGGCAGGATGTGGAAAGAGGCACGTTTTCGCATCGCCATGCCGTGTTGAGTATCGAAGACTCCAATGAAAAATATGTGCCGTTGAATCATCTGGATAAAGATCAGGCACTTTTTGAAATTTATAATTCGTCACTTTCGGAATATGGTGTCCTCGGGTTTGAATATGGTTATTCTCTGGCTGCGCCCCATTCGTTGGTGATCTGGGAAGCCCAGTTCGGCGATTTCGCCAACACAGCCCAGGTGGTCTTTGACCAGTTCCTCAGCAGTGCTGAAGAAAAATGGAATACCATGGACGGACTGGTGGTTCTTTTGCCTCATGGTTTTGAAGGGCAGGGAGCAGAGCACTCCAGTGCACGCCTGGAACGTTTCCTGATCCTGGCAGCGGAAAACAATATGCAGATCGCCAATTGTACCACTCCGGCTAACTTCTTCCATTTATTGAGAAGGCAGATACGGCGTCCGTTCCGGAAACCGTTGGTTGTCTTCACGCCCAAGAGCTTGTTGCGTCACCCCAAAGCCGTTTCACCTGTGGAAAGCTTTACCAAAGGCGGTTTTCAGGAAGTGATAGATGATGCGGAAGCCAGCCCGGAAAAAGTGACACGGGTTGTCCTGTGTTCCGGAAAGGTTTACTATGATTTGCTGGCTGAAAAGGAAAAGATCCAAAATGATTCTGTGGCATTGATCCGGATTGAGCAGTTGTATCCATTCCCTGCTGCTGCCATTGACACCATTACCAAGAAGTACAAGAAAGCCAAGGATATTGTCTGGACACAGGAAGAGCCTGCCAATATGGGGGCCTGGCAGTTTATTAAAAAAGAAATGGGTGATGAATTTAAACTGAAGTTGATAGCCCGTCCGGCCAGTGGAAGCCCGGCTACCGGTTCGTCGAAATTCCATGCCCTCAGTCAGCAAAAAATTGTGGACAAAGCTTTTTTGGAATGTGATTGCCCGTTCCTTCAGAAGGATTGTGAGATGGTATGTATCGGAAACCGGTGGCAGTCGTTCGAAAAAGAGTTGCATGAGCTGCATGTGGACCATGTGGACAGTACATTCCATACCATGAAAAAACCCTTGAAATAATTAAAGAATTCTCATCATGATAGTTGAAGTTAAAGTTCCGAGTCCGGGAGAATCCATCAGTGAGGTTCAATTGGCAAACTGGCTGGTCGAAGACGGCCAGCAGGTTGAAAAGGACCAGGACATTGTAGAGATTGATTCCGACAAGGCTACCCTGAGCATTGTGGCCGAAGAAAGCGGGAAGATCAAATTCCAGGCCGCAGAAGGCGATACCCTGGCCGTGGGATCTGTTATTGCTACGATCGACACGGAAGCGGCCGGTACGGTGGTAAAAAAAGAAAAGACTCAGGAAAAAGCGGAAAAACCTGCCGAAGAAAAACCGACCCCCAAAGCGGAAACCAGAGCGCCGGTTGAGCCTCAGAAAAAAGAATCGGTTCCTGCAAAGAAAGCAGCTCCAGCCGAAGTGGAACTCACTGTTTCGCCGCTGGCAAGAAAGATCATGAAACAGGAAGGCGTTTCGGATCAGGAATTGCTGGACTTTTTTAAGCATTATCGTTTCGGAAAAGAAGACGTTCAGTTTTATCTTGAAAACAAAGGAAATGTTAAGCCACCTCAGCCTCCGACTGTAACCAGCTGGCCGGGGGGACGAGAAACGGCGCATGTAAAAATGAGTATGCTGCGAAAGAAACTGGCCCAGAGGCTGGTTTCGGTAAAGAACGAAACCGCCATGTTGACCACCTTTAACGAGGTAAACATGACACCGATCATGGAAATCCGCAAAAAGTATAAAGAGGCCTTTCAGAAGAAACACGATGTGGGCCTGGGCTTCATGTCGTTTTTCACCAAAGCCGTTACGGAAGCACTCAAACTGTTTCCACAGGTGAACTCCCAGATTTCCGGCGATGAATTCATTTCCTTTAAATATGTGGATGTCAGCATCGCGGTAAGTGCCCCCAAAGGATTGGTGGTTCCTGTGATTCGCAATGCCGAGCTGATGAGTCTGGCTGAGATTGAAATGGCCATCAAGGAGCTGGCCACCAAAGCCCGCGACAACAAAATTACGCTGGAAGACATGGAAGGCGGCACTTTTACCATTTCCAACGGAGGGGTTTTCGGTTCGATGATGTCCACTCCTATCATTAACCCGCCGCAAAGTGCCATCCTGGGGATGCACAACATTGTGGAGCGTCCCATTGCCGTGAACGGCAAAGTGGAGATCCACCCGATGATGTATGTGGCATTGTCTTACGATCACAGGATCATTGACGGCCGGGAATCAGTCAGTTTCCTCGTCAAAGTCAAAGAGATGCTGGAACACCCCGAAAGGATGCTTTTTGAAGCGAAAGATCCGGTAGAGACATTATTAGGATTATAAAATAAAAAAGCCCCGACATTTATTTGCCGGGGTTTTTTATGGTTTTCAGGCGAAAGCCTAATTCTTGAAAGCTGCCAGAATAGAAGTAACGAACTTGTTGAAATCGAACTGACCTTTAGAATTCAATCCCATTCTTACAATAACCAGATCTTTTGACGGGATGATGAACACCCGTTGTCCGTGAAATCCATCGCAATAATAAATGTCAGGATAGCCTTTTATTTCTTGCGTTCCCTTGTTCAGCCAGAACTGGGCTCCGTATTGGTCATGGGATTTACGGGCCGGCGTGGTAACATATTTCACCCATCCTTTTGGCAGGATCTGTTTCCCTTGCCAGGTGCCGTTTTGCAGGTACAATAGTCCGAATCGCGCCCAGTCGCGCGGGGTAGCAAAACAATAGGAGGACCCGACGAAATTTCCGCTGGCATCGGTTTCCAACACGGCACTGCGCATTCCGATCTTGTTAAAAAGTGCTTTCCGTGGAAAATTCCAGTATTCCTGATTGTTGCCGATGGTGCGACGGATAATTTCCGAGATCACATTGGTATTTCCCGAAGAGTAATACCATACGGAATCAGGTGGATAAACGGCCGGTTTGTTGATCACAAATTTTGCCATGTTGGCCCTGTGATAAAGCATCACCGTAACATCCGAAATATCACCGTAATTTTCGTCCCATTGCAGGCCGCTGCTTTGATGTAGCAGATCTTCCAGCCGGATATTTTTCCTTGAATCGGTTGCCCATTCCTTAATAGGTGCAGGAGCCTCTACATTCAGTTTGCCCTCCTTTACCAAAATGCCGATGAGCGAACAGGTGATGCTTTTCGTCATGGACCAGCCCAGAATTCGGGTGTTTTTGTCAAATCCCTTGGCGTATTTATCTCTCATAAAAACGGTGTCGTAAGCCACGACGACTGCCCTTGTATTGCCTTGGTTGAACGCGGAGTCCATGGCGGCATTCAATTTCTGCAAGTCCACACCGGGAGGGTTTGTATTGCGCATTTTGTTACCCATGGGCCAGTAAAGCGAATCCGGGTCCGTCGGCAGAATGGGCTCCGTCATTTTTTGTTTCATAACAGAATCCGGATTGGCGTCTGCCAGCAGCGTACAACCCAAACCGGGGCGATAGACAGCAATCTGTTTTGCCATGCCAAGAAACGTGCTTACTACTTCTTTTTTCTCGGGATAAATTACGTTATGTGAAAGATTTACAGGGAAGAAGCTCAGATCGTGTTTTTCGATATCAGCTTGTGTACGATGGGTCAGGAATGTCCAGGAGGCCAGATCTTTGGCCGCATATCCTGTAAAAATCGGTGCCCGGGCAATGAAATAATTGGCCCCGTAAGCAATCCCTCCTAAAACGATCAGGATGACAATGTATTTTACTTTTTTCATGGCAGGTTAAAAATGAAGCGTTTATAAGTCAAATATATTAAAATATCCTTTTGGACGGTACGGAAGCGGATCGTCAATTTTGGCGCACGAAAAGCAAGATAAAGCGAAATCGAAAGTTGAATTGACCTACCTTTGCGGAGTAATAATATTGCATAACATGCAAAGAAAAGTTGATTTTTTGGTTATCGGCTCCGGAAGTGCAGGATTGATTTATGCACTGAAGGTAGCTGAGTTTGGCAAAGTACTGATTCTTACAAAATCGACGGTGGAAAACACCGCTACGGCTTATGCCCAGGGTGGTATCGCGGCGGTAATGTATTCCCCCGACAATTATGAAAAGCACATTCAGGATACGCTGGTTGCCGGCGGCGGCATCAACGATAAAGAAATCGTGCGCATCACCATTACTGAATCCACGGTGCGTATTAAAGAGCTAATCGAATGGGGAACCAATTTTGATAAAGATACCTCAGGAAAATACGTGCTGGCAAGGGAAGGGGGGCACTCCGAGTCACGCATATTGCATCATCGTGATAACACGGGATTTGAGATTCAGCGAGCGCTGAGCGCCCGGGCTATGAGACACCCCAACATTGAAATCCTGGAAAATTACTTTACCATCGACCTGATAACCCAGCACCATCTGAATGAAGAGGTGACCCGCCGCCGTCCGGACATCAAATGTTTCGGGGCATATGCCTTGAATAAGGAAACCAATCAGGTGGAAACCATATTGGCGAAGACTACATTGATTGCTACGGGTGGGATGGGCAACATTTATCAGACAACGACGAACCCGCTGGTTTCTACAGGTGACGGACTGGCTATGGCCTACAGGGCGAAAGCACATCTTGAGCACCTTGAATTTGTTCAGTTTCACCCGACTTCTTTGTATAATCCGGGTGAAAGGCCTTCGTTTTTAATTACGGAAGCTTTACGGGGCTCCGGTGCGATATTGAAGACCCGGGACGGGAAGGAATTCATGGAAAAATACCACGAACTGGGTTCTCTTGCTCCGCGTGACATTGTGGCCCGTGCCATCGACAACGAGATGAAGCTTTCGGGGGATGACTTTGTGTATCTGGATGCCCGGAGTATCAGCAAAAATGAAATCATTTCACATTTCCCGACCATCTATGCAAAATGTCTTAGCATCGGTCTGGATATTACAAAAGAAATGATCCCGGTGGTTCCGGCAGCGCATTACGCCTGTGGAGGGGTCAAGACTGACAAAGACGGCAGAACGTCCATCAAGAATCTTTATGCTGCCGGAGAAGCTGCCTGTACCGGGCTGCATGGTGCCAACAGGCTGGCATCAAACTCCCTGTTGGAATCGGCCGTATTTTCGCACCGGGCTGCATTAGATGCTTCCGATGTGGCAAAAGACACAGGATTTATGGATAACGTTCCCGACTGGGATGCGGAAGGAAGGGTACTGAATGAGGAAATGATCCTGATCACACAATCCAAAAAGGAACTGCAGGGCATCATGAGCAATTATGTGGGTATCGTTCGCTCGAATCTGCGTTTGCAAAGGGCCATGGACCGCCTGGAGATCCTTTACCGGGAAACGGAAGATCTGTATGAGAAATCCATTGTTTCCAAAGATATTTGTGAATTGCGCAACATGATCAACGTGTCTTATCTGGTCATCAAAATGGCGATGAACCGGAAAGAAAGCATCGGGTTGCACTATTCGATTGATTATCCTAATAAATAGTTTGAAAATGGCTTTGATTAAAGAAATAAAAGGAATAAAACCCCGGTGGGGGGAAGAGTGCTACATTGCCGAGAATGCGACGCTGGTGGGCGATGTGGTTATGGGAAAAGGTTGCAGTGTTTGGTTTAACACAGTACTTCGGGGCGATGTGCATTATATTAAGATCGGTGACCACGTGAATATTCAGGATGGTGCCATCGTCCACTGCACTTACCAGAGGTCACCGGTAAATATCGGTAACAATGTTTCCATAGGCCACGGGGCCATCATTCACGGTTGCACCATTCATGATGATGTTTTGATCGGGATGGGAGCCATCGTAATGGACGATGCGGTGATTGAAAGGAACTCCGTGATTGCTGCCGGTGCTGTTGTCGCAAAAAATACGATCGTTAAATCCGGAAGTGTATATGCCGGAATACCGGCAAAGAAAATAAAAGAAGTGGATCAGGAGATTCTGGAACGGGATATTCATCGCATTGCCGGCAATTACAAATTTTACGCCGGCTGGTATCAGGAATAGATAGAATCCGGCTTAAAAACAAAAAGCCTGACCATGGTCAGGCTTTTTGTTTTTACAGTCTTTCAAATTATTTAAGACCTAATTTTTTCTTTACTAATGGAGTCACATCGTCTCCATTGTAATATAATACTAAGCCCTGAGAAACGTCAAGAATATACGTATAATGATATTCTTTGCCGACAGCATCGATAGCATCCTTTACTTTCTTGATGATGGGCTGGTAAAGTGCCTGTTGTTTTTGCTGAATTGCGTCTTGGGCAGAGCTCTGGAAAGCCTGAATACGCTGCTGTAAGTCGCCAATTTCTTTTTCTTTGGTTTGACGGATCAGGTCAGACATAGTGCCTACATTATTTTGGTAAGCCTGTACCTTATTTTTGTACTCCTGGCCCATAGTCTGCAGCTGAGACTGCATGGTCTGTTCAAATTGTTTAAGTTTAACTTGTGCTGTGTCCGTCTCTGGCATTTCATTCATTAGTTTGCCTGAGTCAATATAGCCGATTTTAAGTGTTCCCTGGGCAAATCCAGCGCCTGCAAATAAAAGTGCTACCGCTAAAAGCAAAAATCCTTTTCTAATTGTTTTCATTTAAATTATTATTTATTAATAGATTATCCAAATTCCAAAGCACAAATGTAAAAAATTTTTTAGTTGTGAAAGATCATAAAAAACCTTAAATGTACGACACTACAGAAGTGTTTTTTTTCAGAAATTTTGTTTTGGTTTCTGTCTCAGGCGTATATTTTCACATTTTGTGATCCAACGGTTTTCCCAGACGCCGTCCTAGCTGGTTTTATTTGCGTTGTGCCGGCGTGGCGGTTTGCATTACTTTCCCCACTTCATCGAGTACTGCATCGCTGATATCGTATTTGGGATTACCATAGATCAGAGTTGGGCTGCTGGCCTTGTCGAACACAAAGTCAATATTTTCATTGTTGGCAACAGTTTGTATGGCATTATAGACTTTTTCCTGGATGGGGCCGACAAGTTCCTGGCGTTTCTTGAAAAGTTCACCATCAGGACCGAAATATTTTTTTTGCAATACTGTGACTTCCTGGTTTGCTTTTTCGATTTCTGTCTGTCTGCTTTTCCTCACATCCGCAGGAAGCAGGATTGACTCTGCCTGGAATTTTTGAACCATCTGCTGCACCTGTTGATGTTTTTCTGCAATTTCTTTCTGCCATTTTGCTGAGAGGCTATTGAGCGTTTCCTGGGCATCGTTGTATTCGGGTATGTTATTCAGGATGTACTGTGAATCGATAAAAGCTTCCTTTTGGGCGAAAGCCCGGGTCGAGATCCCGGTCAGCATCAAAACAAAAGCAACGGTAAGAAGCTTTTGGAAATTTATATTTTTCATAACATGATATTTATCAATTTTCTTCTGCAGGCTAAAACACAAAAATACAACAAGAAAGTCAGATTTTAAAATTAACAAAAGAGCCTTGTCATAAAGAAACGACAAGGCTCCTGAATTTATTCTTATGACGGATTATTAATCCAACGAGTTGTTCATAGAGAAGCTAAACTGGCTCTTATTTGCAGAGGGCAGTCCCGGAATCGGGTCAAATCCGTAACCCCAGTCAAGGCCTAGCATCCCGAACATCGGCAGATAGATTCTGGCACCAATACCGGCAGCCCGTTTCACGTTGAACGGATCGAAATTGCTGGTCCCCAGCCAGTCGTTTCCTGCTTCAAAGAACGCCTGTACATAAATGGTGGAAGTCGGTGCCAGTGAAACAGGATAACGTAGTTCCAGTGTATAACGGGCAAAGATGGTTCCCCCAATGTTCTGGTTGCTGTAGTACATGGGTGTAATAGACTGATCGGAATATCCACGCATTGCGATGATCTCACGACCGTCGTAGTTGTAATATCCCGAGAGTCCGCTACCCCCCAGATAGAAGCGCTCAAACGGAGTTACGCCCAGTCTGTTGTTGTAGGCACCGAGGAATCCGAACCTGAGTTCAGGATGAAGGATCAGTTTACCCACAAGCGGGAGATAAAAGTCACCTTTGAATTTCCATTTGTAGTATTCGATCCATTTGTACTTCTGCTCGTCACTCATATTCGCATAATCCTTGTTCTTTGAGAACAGAGAATAGGGTGGTGTCAGCTGAAGTGAGAATGACAATTGTGAACCGCTTTCCGGGAAAATAGGCTGGCTTATAGAGTTACGACCCAAAGCAATGTTATAAGCGATGTTGTTGTACTTTCCGTTTCCGTTTCCGATGTTAAATATGCTGGCGTAATTTTCCAGGCTGTATAACTGAACATTGATGGATTGTTCCAGGGTAAAGTAATCATCAGGCCATGAAAGCCGTTTTCCCAAACCGATTGAAAAGCCATTCGTGGCAAAGCGGCTTGGCACGGTGGCATAGGTCGTCGGGTCGATTGTCCTGGTTGCAAAAATGGAATGGAAATAAGAAACAGTCAGCGAATTGGGTTTTCTGCCACCGAGCCACGGCTCAGTAAATGCAATGTTCCAGTTCATGTAACCTGCTCCATAGGTCTGGAAATGGAGTGATAACTTCTGTCCATCGCCGGAAGGTACTGGTCTCCATGCATTCCCATGAAAGATATTCTTCAACGAGAAGTTGTTAAAGCTAAGGCCGATGGTACCGATAATACTTCCGTAACCCCAACCTCCTGAAAGTTCAATCTGGTCGGCGGAAGTTTCCTGGACTTTGTAATTGATATCAACCGTACCGTTTGTTGGATTCGGTTTGATATCCGGCTTGATACTCTGTGCATCGAAATATTTCAGATTTGCCAGCTCACGTACCGAACGGATCACGGCAGAGCGGTTGAACAGCTGTCCCGGCATGGTTCTGAGTTCACGGATCGCCACATGGTCGTTGGTTTTCGTGTTCCCGGAAATGGTTACTTTATTAATTCGAGCCTGTTTTCCTTCGTGGATTCTGATTTCCAGATCAATGGAATCGTTTCCTACGTAAGTTTCTACCGGTGTGGCATTGAAGAACAGATAGCCGTTGTCCATGTAAAGACTACTTACGTCATATCCTTTATCGTTATAATCCAGATTGGTTTCCAGCAATTTTTTATTGTAAACGTCGCCTGGTTTAATGCCCAGTACTTCACTCAGGAATTTAGAGGGATAAACGGTATTGCCCACCCAGGTGATCTTCCGGTAGTAATACTTCGGTCCTTCATACAGGTAAAGATTAATACCGAGACGGTCGTGTTTTGTTTTATAAACGGAATCCCTCATCACCTGTGCATCACGGTAACCTTCTTTGTTATAACTGGTCACGATGCTGGCCAGGTCGTCGTTGAATTTAGATTCGACAAATTTGGATGCCTTAAAAATCCTGGGGTTATAATTTTTCAAAAAGTAGTTGAGCACTTCGTCGCTGAGCTTATGAAAACGCAGTGTGAAAAGGTCCCCGGTTACATCAACAACCAAGGGTCCCAAAGGTTTCAACGGAGTAAGACGCCCCATTTCCTTTGTGTTTTTCATGGCCTTTTTCACCTGCTCTGCCGTGAAGGCCTTGTTCCCATAAATATTAATCTGGGCAATTTTAACCCTTGCGTTTTTCCTGACATGGATGTTGAGGTTCACCAGATGGCTGCTGCCGGTACGGGAACCTGCTTTGCTTTCCGTGATGTTGACATCGGTATTCAGGAATCCTTTGCTTCTGTAATAATCTTTGATGATGCGTGCCGTCCTTGTAAGCAGGTGGTTGGTAACCACATCGCCACGGGTAAGGTTGATTTTATCTTTTAAGTCGGATTGCGCCGATTTTTTGATCCCGGAGAACGTATATTGCGCCAGCCTGGGTTTTTCATCCAGGTAAATGTTGAGGTATATGGTATCACTCACGACTTTTGTAGCCGAAATGCGGATGTCGTCAAAAAGCCCTTGCTTCCATAATTTCCTGATGGCATCGGTGACATCATCGCCGGGTACCCGGATAGATTTACCAACTTCCAGATCGGAAAGCATGATGACGACCGATTTGTCGATATAACTGTTCCCTGAAACGGTAACGCCACCCAGAATATAAGCCTGCGGGTTGCTGTAACTCAGGTTAAGTGATTGTAAACCATTACCATTGGATGTATCCTGGGCTTTCACTCCGGGAATTGTTAGGAGCGTACCAATAAAAAGTAAAAGCCAAAACCGGCTCTTTGTACTAATCTTCATTCCGTTCTTCAAATTTTAATTGCTCACTTGTTAAACCAAATCTTCTTTCCCTGTTTTGGTATTCCAGGATGGCTTTGTAAAAATCATTTGCTGAAAAAGCAGGCCAGTATTTCGGAGAAAAGTACAACTCTGAGTATGCCAGCTGCCAAAGTAAAAAATTACTGATGCGCTGTTCGCCGCTTGTCCTGATAATCAATTCGGGTTCCGGCATGTTGGCGGTTGTCAGATAACCTGAAAACATATTGTCGTTCAAGTTTTCCGAAGTTACTTTTCCGTTTTTATAGTCTTCACAAATCTTTTTCACCGCATTCACAATCTCCCACCGTCCACTATAACTTATTGCCAAAGTAAGTGTCATTTTATCATTGTGGCTGGTTTGTTCGATGGTGCTCAACAATTTTTTCCGGTTTTTCTCCGGAAGACTGTCGATATCGCCGATAGCAAAAAGACGTATGTTGTTATTGTTCAGTGTGGGAATTTCTTTTTCGATGGTTTCCAGAAACAGTTCCATGAGTGCATCCACTTCTTCCTTTGGACGGTTCCAGTTTTCGGTAGAAAAAGTATACAATGTCAGGTATTTGATGCCCAGCTCTGCTGCTGCTTCCATGATCTTACGAACGGCATCTACCCCCTTATGATGTCCGAAAACGCGATCTTTCCCATGCTGATGGGCCCACCGTCCGTTTCCATCCATAACGATGGCAACATGCTTCGGCAGTTTTTCTTTATTGATGCGATTCAGATATCTCATTTCTTAATTACCACGTTAAAGTTTTGCAGCTCATTCCGCTCGCCAGGTCAATTTTGTATGTTATGCTGGCCACCGTGAAGTTGTACCAGTCTTTTGAATTCAAATTTGTGGCGTAGGGATAGCTTACATTATCCAGATTGTCGGTAAGCGTTTTTCTCATACCCCATTCGGCTGCCAGTCCTATTTTTTTCGTCACACTGTATTTAAATCCGAACCCAAAAAGCATTGCCGGGCTGATGCCATTGTAATGGCTTAAATTAGTGTCTTTATAAGCGCTGCCATGATAACGGAAGAGTCCGCCTCCGCCCATAATATATGGAGTAAAACGGTGCATACTGCTTCCGGTTTCATATTCCCAGAAGTTAAATTCCCCGGTCACGGCTATCTCATCAATATCGGTTGAAAAATTCACTCCCATTGTGGTGCTATTATCCGGAGCCGGAACATAACCGGATCCCGAAATCGTTCCATGAGAAAAGGAAGCCTTCACCGCCCATCGGTCATTGAGATTATATCTTGCCAGTAAACCATAAGTTGCCTGCGGCTTCACAAACGGTTTCCCGGGATTGACGTCACCATTGTAATAAGCCACACCGCCCAGAATTCCCGCCTCAACAGATTGCTGAGCCTGCAATTCAAGCGGAAAGACCATCCCTACCAACACAATAATAGCAATGAAAGAACATTGCTTTTGGTAACCATCTTTCATAGACCGACGCTTGTCCCTGATTTTGAGCGGCAAATTTATCATTTTTTTAACAATTCTGACTTCTAATTTCGGATGTCTACTCCCCAAAATAGTTTCTCCCTGATGGTAGAGAAAAAGTTATGTTCAGGCATCCTGACCAGGTTAATTTTAAAATCGCTCTTACCAAGGATAATTTCTTCTGTTTTTTTGATTGTAGCGAGTCTGGAATCCATCGTCATCAAATATGTATTTTCCCTTCCTTCAATTTTTAGCTTTATCGAACTCTTGTCTGAAATAACGATAGGACGCACGGTTAAATTGTGCGAGGCAATAGGCGCGATGACAAAATTCTCGGAGCCCGGTGTAATGATGGGTCCGCCGACACTTAACGAGTAAGCTGTGGAACCGGTTGGCGTGGATATGATTAAGCCGTCGCCCCAATAAGTGTTTAAAAACAGATCGTCAACATAGACATGAACAGCCACCAATGAGGTTTTGTTGTTCCGGTACACGGTGGCGTCGTTCAAGGCAAAGTCTAAATCGCCGAACAGGTTTGCTGGCTTCTTCAGTTGCAGCAATGCACGCTGATCCAGGATAAAATTCTTTTCGTAGATATGATCGATGGCTTGCCTGAGTTCGAATCTAGAAATGGAAGACAGAAATCCCAACCGCCCCAGGTTAATACCCAGGATCGGAGTATTCGAATCGCGAACGTAAGGCACTGCGTCAAGCAAGGTGCCGTCGCCCCCGATAGAAAACAAAAAATCCAAACCCTTAATGTCCTCGCTGGTGGTGAAAACTTCCGGTTTGGAAGGAAATTCTATCTTCTTGGCAAGTTTCTCAAAGTAAGGCCTGAACACAAAAACCTCAGCTTTGCGATGATGTAACTCATCAAACAACTGCTTCAGGTATGGAATATGTGCTTCTTCAAGCTGCTTGCCAAAGACTACAATCTTCATGGAAAATGGGCATTGTTTGTAGGCAAATGTAGTCTAAAAAATCAATAATTTAGTAGCTTTGTTTGGTAAGGGCCACATAATTTATGGTCTTTTAAGTTTCGTTAACGCATATAAACAAATGTTTTATGATATCTTGAGCCAAGATACTGAAGGACAACACCGCCGGTTTTTTTAACTTTTTTTTGCTTTTAGACAGAAAATCAACCGGGTTTTTTCAAAAATTGACTTTTTATACGTCATAAAAATTTCGGCGAAGCACCTTAATTATGCGCGTTAAGCTTTTGATAAAAATGAATTTATGAAGAAAATAGCCCTTGTTATTTTATCTTGTTTTCTTGTGGAAATTATGCCTGCCCAGCAGGTTGTTTTAAATGCACCCGTGAAGAAGGCTTATGAAGACATTCTTGCGCTTAAACTGGGCAGTGCCAGCAGGATACTGACAAGTGAGAAACAAAAAGATCCGCAAAACGTTTTTGTGGATTATCTTGAGAATTACAGCGATTTTATCCGGGTTTTTATCAGTGAGGATTTTAATTTCTTTCAAAAGGCCGATGACCATTTCTCGGCAAGGTATCAGCGGATTGAAAATCTGCCGGATAACAAACCCTATAAAAACCTGATGCTGGCGAATATGAACCTTCAGTGGGCTTTCGCCCGATTGAAATTCGGACAGTATGTTCGGGGGGCCTGGCAGATCAACAAAGCTTACCGGCTGATAACGGTAAATCAGCAGCAGTTTCCCGGATTCCTTCCGGATGAAATTACATTAGGAGTGCTTCATGTCATCATCGGACTGGTGCCCTCACAATATCAATGGATGATGAAGATTATTTCCATGAAAGGCAGTGTGGAACAGGGAAAAAGAGAAATTTATCATGTGCTGCAAACCAGTAGTCTGGATACGAACTATGCCTATCTGAGAAATGAAGCGTTGTTTTTTCTCGGATTCATCGAGCTAAACCTGGCACCTAACCAACAGGCGCTGGAGAAATTATCAGCAGAGCTGAACCGTGTCGATACCAGCAACATGATGCTGGCTTACCTGAAAGTGGATATTCTGATGCGGCATGGAGAGAATGATGCTGCCCTGAAGATCATATCCCGAATGGGAAACAGACATGATTATTACCGTTTTTACTATCTGGATTATCTGCACGGAGAATGCCTGCTAAAGAAACTGGATTTAAATGCTGGAGCGTATTACAGAATTTTCCTCAAGAATTTCAAAGGCGTCAATTACGTGAAAGATGCCTGGCGGAAACTGGCCTGGGTTGATTTTCTGAAAGGGGATACGCTGGGTTATTTTCAAAATATGGATTCGGTATTGGTAAAGGGAAATCAGGTGGTGGATGCAGATAAACAGGCGTTGCAGGAAGCAAAATCTCACAAACTCCCCAACTGGGCTTTACTACACGTGAGACTGCTGTTTGATGGGGGCTATTATCCGCAAGCCGAAAAGATTCTTAATGAAATGCAGGATGCCGGAATGACATCAGAAGAATCACTGGAACGGACGTACCGTTACGGCCGGATTGCGGAAAAAGAAGGCCGGGTGCCGGCTGCCAAAAACTGGTACAGGAAAACCCTGCAGCAAGGACAAAATTCTCCGAGATATTTTGCCGCTAATGCATCGCTGATGCTGGGCAGAATGTATGAATCGGAAGATAGCCTGTCGCTTGCAAAGAAGTATTACAAAAGATGCCTTACCCTGGATTTTGACGAATACCACAATAGTATTTGCGGGGAAGCACGGGAGTCGCTGAACCGCATTCAGCACCAATAGAAAGAGAGGAGCATAAAATGAAAGCCGCTGATCGTAAGTGTTTCCACTCATGACCTGCGGCTTGTCGAATTATTATGAGAATAGAAGAAATTTTTGTTTTATCAGAACCTGTAACCTACCGTAAACACGTAGGCGTTGTAGTTATATGTGTTGCTGGCGGGATTTACCGTTACCTGTGAATCTCCGTACATGTAATAATCTTGTTTCTGAACCGAATGTACGTAAGCCAGATCCAGCGAATAGTTGTTGATGTGAAATCCGATACCGCCCGAAACGGAGTTTCTTGAACCGCTGTTCAGGTTGTTGGCATACGGACTGCCATAATAAGCATATCCGGCACGAAGATCGGTATTGCCAAAACGCCATTCCGTACCCAAACGGATGTTATTGGCGGCGGTATAATAGCTCTTGATATTGGCATTTTCTGTAGCAAAATTATAGTCCGACGAATTAAATTTCATGGTTGAATAATCTACCCGCTCATATTCTGCCGAAATGGAGCCGTAGTTGCCGATGATAATCCCAACATCACCCAGGATCTTCATGGGCGTTGTAAGGGTATAATTGAAATTTCCGACCGGCGACTGGATAGAACTTGGGCTTAACCATCCGAGATCAGCATGGGTATTCGTCTGCCAGGTGTCGTTCATGTTCCAGTAATAGGTCGGTGTATGGAATGCCAAACCCAGGCGCAGCCAGCTGGCCGGCTGGACAATAACCCCCAGTTTTAAATTGACGCCGGTTCCGCTGGTTTCCACTTTCTCATCTACACCCCAGCTGTTGAAATAAGGAATGGTATCGGCAGCGTCGACTTCGGAATAATAAGAGTTGCTCACGTATTTCAGTGAATTAAATCCCAGCGTTGCACCGACATACAAAACGTTGTTGTAGTTAGCCGAAACTGTGAAAAACCATTGGTTCACGGCACCCGAAGTGTTTTTTACCAGCCTCTGGTATGTTCCACCGAAAGGAACCGGGCTGTAATACATATTGGAATATCCCGGGATGGTGTCGATCAGGTAAAGATCCCAAGCGGGTTGGAGATAGTAAGTATAGTTGTTGTTTGTGTTGTTAGCAATATCATTGTAGTTTATTCCGTTAGCACTGTTTAAGTAGGTGTCCAATCTCGAGTTTAATGCATTAGGTCCTTGCATGTCGATACTGGAATTAAATCCATTCATCTTGTTCATGCCAAAGGCAAGCTGGACATATTTCCATCCTTGCTGATTGTCATTACCTAACTTTCTGGCAGAAACAAATCCCAGATTATCAATGCCGACATTTACTTCGTTATCATTCATTCCCACACCATTGTATAAGGAATGTGCGTTATTAAAATTGAAAGCCGGGGTTATGGAATATTCACTGAACCGGTAAAGTCCCATTCCTGCGGGGTTTGTGCTGGCCACTGAAAGATCAGCTCCCAAAGCCCCAAACGCCCCACCCATAGCGATGCTACGTGCTGTTCCCGTGTAAAATACCTGGGAATAAATTAAGGCATCTTCGGCCGACTGAGCATATAAGGAGCCCCATAAGCCCGCTAGGGCTACAATTAAAAACAGCTTTTTCATGATGAATAATTTTAATGAAAGAACTTAGATTATAAGGTCGGTTATTTCCGGATAGGTCCGCCACCACCACCACCACCACGGGTGCCGCCACCGCTGCTGCCACCACTGTTACCCCCGCCCGTCGAAATTCGGACCGGTGGAGTGTAACTCCTGGTAGTATTACTACCGTTGCTCCTGTTATAGGTTGGCGACGAATTAAATCTCTGACTTGGAGAATAATTCCTCCTGGTCGGAGTAGGCCTGGATGTTCTGATCCAGGAGTTTCTGTACACCGGTCTTGTGAAATTATTGTACGACCTAGTGTTGGCAGGCCTGTAAATGTTAAAGTGTTGAGGTGC
The DNA here is from genome assembly GCA_964456625.1 of uncultured Lentimicrobiaceae bacterium. Taxonomy (GTDB): domain Bacteria; phylum Bacteroidota; class Bacteroidia; order Bacteroidales; family F082; genus Sulfidibacterium. Next base: position 53,453 of record CAYWBO010000003.1, read on the forward strand.
CCTGTATGTATTTACCCTTGTTGCTTTGCCATTGATAATGGTCTGAGGCTGTGGTCTGAAATATTCGTTACGGCTTCGTGGTTGTCTGGTATCCAGACTCTGATACTGTTTCGGCTTCTGATAGCGTGGCACGGACATATTTGCAGGCTGTTGCCTGTACTGAGGTCTTTGATACTGCGGACGTACCAGACCATTGCCTCCTCTGTAAACGGGTGGTTTCTGAAGCCTGTTTCCATTGGCTTCTACCGGTACAGACTTGGCATCTTTCAATACTTTCTGATATCTGATAGAACCGGCAGGCCTTGTTGCGGTAGTATTTTCACCCTTAGCAACAGTAGCTGATGGCCTGATGCCTGAAGGTCTCACATTACCGGCAGTGCTCGACTTTGCCCCGGCCAGATGGAATCCTTCCGGAATCATCGGTAAAGCGGAACCGCTAATCCTTGAGCCACGATGTCCGTAATATCTGTAATTTCTTCCAAGATATGATTGTAATCCTCCGTAATAATAGTAAGGATAACCAAAACCGTATCCGTAGTAAGGACCGTATCCGTAATAAGGATAACCAAATCCATACCCGCCCCCGTATGGATATCCAAAGCCGTACAGCGACCAGCCACCATAATATCCGAACGGATAGCTATAATACGGATAGTAGGAATAGGGGTAGTTAAAGTCGTACCAGAACGGGTCATAAGAGAAAGTATTATAACCAAAGATCCCTGCATAACCTCCCAGCGACCAGCTGGAAACTCCCGTGCCAAAATATGGACTGTTGAAACCTAAATTCGTATTGATTTTACTGTACACCACTGAATCGGCATTGTTGGTTTTAATGGTGTCAGTGCGGAGTGTGTCAATTGTATAGCCTTCTTCTTTGGGATTTATCGAAGATACATTTTGCCCTGATGTGTTTAAAGTTTCCAGTGACCCTGTTTCATAGCGTGCCGGAGCAGCAGCAACAGTTGCATTGTTCTGCAGAGCGGCAACATCCTTCGAAGCCCCCTTGGTAGTGGAATAGTAAACATCATCGTAAGGGATGTTTTGCATCGTCGTACATCCTGTGGCGAAGAAGAGGCCCACAACTGTAATAGCTAAAAGGAACTGTTTTATTGTCTTCATGGTTATAATTATTGTGCGTCTATAAACATTGTTTATTTTTGCCGTTGTTTAATAAGTTGCAAAGACTATACCAAAATTCAAAAATGGCAAAAAAACTTACAAGTAGGAGCGAAAATTATTCTCAATGGTACAATGAACTGGTGATGGAAGCCAATCTTGCTGAGAATTCGGCTGTTAGGGGTTGTATGGTGATAAAACCTTATGGCTATGCGCTTTGGGAAAAAATGCAAAGGGTGTTGGATGACATGTTTAAGGAAACGGGTCATGAGAATGCCTATTTCCCGTTGTTCATACCGAAATCATTTTTTAGTAAAGAAGCCAGCCATGTAGAAGGCTTTGCCAAGGAATGTGCCGTGGTGACGCATTATCGGTTAAAGACTGATGAGAAAGGCGGTGTTACCGTTGACCCTGAAGCCAAACTGGAAGAAGAACTGATCGTTCGCCCTACTTCTGAGACCATTATCTGGGATACTTATAAAAACTGGATCCAGTCCTATCGGGATTTGCCGTTGCTTATCAACCAGTGGGCCAATGTAGTACGGTGGGAAATGAGAACGCGTCTGTTTTTGAGAACGGCCGAATTTCTTTGGCAGGAGGGGCACACGGCTCATGCTACCATGGGGGAAGCAGTTAAAGAAGCGGAGACCATTCTGGGAGTGTACGCCGATTTTGCGGAAAATTATATGGGCGTACCGGTTTTGAAAGGGGTGAAATCACCCAACGAACGTTTTGCAGGCGCGGTGGAGACTTACTGTATTGAGGCCTTGATGCAGGACGGAAAGGCACTGCAGGCCGGGACTTCTCATTTCCTGGGGCAGAATTTTGCCAAAGCTTTTGATGTAAAGTTCCTGAATAAGGAAAATAAACTGGAATATGTCTGGGCTACATCCTGGGGCGTTTCCACCCGTCTGATCGGCGCTTTGATCATGGCACATTCCGACGATAACGGTTTGGTGCTGCCACCGAAACTGGCCCCGATTCAGGTTGTAATCGTGCCGATCTATAAAAAAGAAGAGGAACTGACTTCCATATCCGTGCAGGCTGAAAAGATCAGCAAAGCATTGAAAAAGGCAGGCATTTCCGTGAAATATGACGATCGCGATACCTATAAACCGGGCTTTAAATTTGCCGACTGGGAAATGAAAGGCGTTCCGGTACGGCTTGCCATCGGTCCGAGGGATCTGGCCAACGGAACCGTGGAAGTTGCCCGCCGCGACACGCTGGAAAAAGAGGTGCTGCGTGTTGAAAATATCGCTGAAAAGGTGGAAAACCTGTTGGATCAGATACAAAAGAATATTTATCAGAAGGCACTGGACTTCAGGGAAGACAATACCTTTAAGGTGGATAGCTGGGAAGACTTCAAAAAACAGATTGAAAAAGGCGGTTTTGTCCTGGCCCATTGGGACGGCACGCCCGAAACGGAGCAGAAAATAAAAGACGAAACCAAAGCCACCATCCGTCTGATCCCTATGGATCAGGAAAGAAATCCCGGAAAATGTATTTATACCGGGGCCCCGTCAAAAGGGCGCGTGGTTTTTGCCAAAGCCTATTAAAAGAAGAAGTTTTCAATACTGAATAAAAGCCATTTGCATTATAAATGCAGGTGGCTTTTTTGTTAAAAGGTCGTGGGTTAAAATAAAAAACCCCACGAAAGATCGCGGGGTATCATCGTGGGCCCACCAGGACTTGAACCTGGGACCACCTGATTATGAGTCAGGTGCTCTAACCAACTGAGCTATAGGCCCTAAAAATTGATATTCAGTTTGTTATCAATTTTATATTTTAATTAAATTCAAAAATTTGCAAGTGATTTTTCAAGCAAATCTTTTCTTTTTTCACTCTCTGATGAACGGACGGCAAAATTAACCATTAATTTTAATTCCCATAGGAAAAAACAAAAATATGTATTGCGATAATATTACCTCTGTAAAGTTAATAACTGACGAGTAAAACAGCTAACGTGAGAATAACATTTTACTTTGAAATGAATTAGTGCAGCTGTATATGTAAACGGGAGTTCTCCCTGTCAAAATACTCTATCTACTTGGAAGGAAGTATTAAGTCCTTCGTTGCGCCATCTCATAATTTCCTGAATTCAAGGACATTTTTCCAGGAATATTTCTAAATTCGTGACATAAAACCCGTTGAAAATGCCCAAATACCATTTTCTGTTTCGGATGATATGTTTTCTCTTATAAAATTCAGGTGCTATAAAATGGAAAATATTACACATAAACCGAATGGATTTCGAACCTATAACATCAATTATCAGATTATTCTTCTTTACAGGTTCTTATTGCTGATGGCTTTATTCACCATTTCGAGGCTTGGTTTTTATTATTTCAGTACCGGGCACTACCCGGATATGACTTTCGAAAGGTTTATGAGAATAATGCAGGGAGGGCTTAAATTTGATGTTGCGGGGATTCTATATGTAAATGTATTATACATAGTTCTTTATCATCTACCATTTCCTTTCAGAAATGCTAAAATTTATAGACGTTTTTTAAAATGGTGGTTTTTTATATCGAATGGGATAGCATTAGCAGCCAATGTGTGTGATTTTTTTTACTTTGATTTTATTTTAAAGCGTTCTACGGCAGATGTTTTTATGTTTGCTAAAGAAGGAAATATATTAACCCTTTTTATTCACTTTATTGTAGATTACTGGCAGGGACTTGTTTTCTGGTTATTACAAATGGCTATTCTTATTTGGGGCTATGATAAGGTGAAGCTTCTGACAGAAGTTAAGCCGAAAAAATTATCTTTTTATATTTCCGCTGTATTCTGGCTATTAATAAGTGTTTATTTTTCCGTTATTGGGATTCGTGGAGGTTTTACAGGAACTACCCGACCCATTACGTTGGGTAATGCCGGGGCTTATACGCAAAAACCGCTTGAAATGGCCATCGTTTTAAATACTCCTTTTAGCATTATTCGCACACTGAATAAAAAGCCTTTAAAAGAGGAACATTATTTCTCGGATGAGGAACTGGAACAAATTTACTCTCCCATTCATCCAGCTCATACTTCCGGGGCATTTAAACCACTAAATGTGGTCGTTCTCATCATGGAAAGCTTTGCTAAAGAGTACGTGGGCGCTTATAATCGGAATTTGGATCATGGTGAATATCGGGGGTATACACCATTTTTGGATTCATTGATTGGTGAAAGCAAGTGTTTTCAATATTCATTTGCCAATGGTCGGAAATCAATTGATGCATTGCCATCTATTACATCCAGTATTCCTTCAATGGTCAACCCGTACGTAACTTCTGTGTATGCATCAAATAAAATTAACAGTCTGGCCATTACTTTGAAACAGAAGGGTTACCAAACGGCATTTTTTCATGGGGCACCAAATGGGTCAATGGGCTTTGATGCTTTCATGAAGGTGGCCGGTTATGATAAGTATTACGGCATGACGGAATACGGAAACAATGATGATTTTGACGGTTCATGGGGGATTTGGGACGAAGAATTTATGCAATACATGGCGGATGAAATCGGAAAATTTAAACAACCGTTTCTTGCCACTTTCTTTTCAGTATCCTCTCATCACCCTTTCAAAGTACCCAAAAAATACAAAGGAGTATTTCGGAAAGGAACACTTGAATTCCATATTCCCATTCAATATTCTGATTTGGCTCTTAGAAAGTTTTTTGCAAGAGCGTCAAAAGAACCCTGGTTTAAAAATACCCTCTTTGTATTAACGGCTGATCATTCTAATCATGCGTGGCATCCTGAATATAAAACTTCAATTGGTGATTTTTCAATTCCCATTTTGTTTTATCAACCGGCAGATACTTTGTTAAAAGGGGTGGACTCAACCAGTGTTGCACAGCAAATAGACATTATGCCAACCATCCTGGATTATTTAAATTATGATAAAGAATATTTTGCTTTTGGTGTAGATTTACTGGATAGCACTGCAACAAAGTTTGCAGTCAATTATAACAACAGTACGTATCAATTTATTCAGGGAAATTATGTGCTGCAGTTTCTTAATGACAAAACCATTGCTGTTTATGATTATGTAAATGATCCGCTACTCAAGACAAACTTAGTTGGAAAAGTTCCTGTCATTCAGGCAAAAACAGAAAAAATGATCAAGGCGTTTATTCAGCAATATAACAACCGGATGATTCGTAATCAACTGGTCGTAAATTGAGAATGAGTTTATAGTGTACCTACCTATCAAGAATGTTAAATGAATACTTTGTTATCCTTTAAAAAACCATCGCCTTAGACGGTGGTGATGTAAGTTAAAGCTGAGCTATAAAAATGACTAATTTTGGGACTGTGGTAAAATATAAGAAGTTCACCCATACAATATAACACTACAACTATCATATGGTTTTTGTATCCAGGTAAAGGTATCGGATATTTGAGGGAACGATATCGGAGTTTGTGGAAAAGAAGATCGTTCAATTAAATGAATGGCATATGGAGGAGAAACAGCGAGAACAAGAGTGTGATAATTACAAACTCTTTTAGAGTTAACAGTTTTATAAAGACCATCCCTGGTGGTGGGAGTTTACTTCACGGTTATGAGTTGGGAAAATGACGTATCGGAGCTGTTAACCGATCAGCTGGGAAAGCCGGTCGGAATTCTGTCATTCTCATCGGTAGGTGGCGGTTCCATCAACCTGGCCTATCGACTGGAAACCACCGAAGGATCATTCTTTATAAAAATAAACGATGCTTCCCGTTACCCTGAAATGTTTCAGAAAGAAGCGGTGGGGTTACAGGTTCTTTCCGATGCGCGTGAAATACCGGTTCCCGAAGTGATCGGTTTCGGAGAAAGCGGAAACCAGTCGTTTTTGGTGTTGAAGTTTATCGAATCCAGGTCACATGCCCCGGATTTCTGGGAGGATTTCGGACACCGGCTGGCCGCGTTGCACAAGCATAGCCAACCTGCATTCGGACTTTCTCACGATAATTATATCGGATCCTTGTATCAAAGTAATAAGGAACATGATTCATGGGGCGTATTTTTTACCGAAGAGCGACTCAGGCCGATGATCCGCATGGCGTTCGATCATGGCCGGATGGACCGGGACGATGTGAAAGCTTTTGATCTCTTCGAAAAATATCTGCCTGAAGTTTTTCCGGAAGAACCGCCGGCCTTGATCCACGGAGATCTGTGGAGCGGAAATTATATGGCGGATGAGCAAGGCCATGCCGTGATTATAGACCCGGCAGTATATTACGGTCATCGTGAAATGGACCTGGGCATGTCGCAGCTTTTCGGGGGGTTCCATTCCCGGTTTTATGAAGCGTATCATGAGGCCCATCCGCTGTATCCCGGATGGCAGAAAAGATTGGATTATTGCAATCTGTATCCGTTGCTGGTGCATGTAAACCTGTTCGGTAGATCTTACCTTGGTGAAGTCAGATCCATCCTGCGAAAATTCAGCATGAATAACTGATGAAATATAATTTTCCCGGTTTTTATTCATTGCTTTTCATCAGGAACATAGCGAAGTTGTTAATTCTCTAAAGTCATCCCTATAAAAACAACGATAAATCCGTTAAGTCTCACTTTTTCAAAGATCATTGCGTATATTTGTACAACCAATTTTTCTTGCCTGCTATGGAAAAACACCTTTTCATCAACGATCGCATTTTCAGAGCTTCTCTTTTCACTGCCGCGGTGATCATTATCCTTGCCGGTGTGATGATGGCAGAGTCGATCATCACCATGTTGTTGATGGCTTTTTTCATCAGTGTGATCGGCGCTCACCTGGTTTCGTGGATTGATGAGAAGAAAGTGCCGCATGTGCTCTCTGTCATTATCGTGATGCTTGGCATCTTACTGATCATTCTGGGTTTGAGCAGCATTATCGGTGGTTCTGTTTCCAGTTTTACCTCCCATCTGGGAAAATATGAAAATCGTCTTACGGGCATTATATCTTCTGTAAATCAGGAATTTACACGATTTGGTTTCAATTTCTCCACGCAAAAAATCACCCAGATGTTCGACCCGGTCAAGATTCTGGATATTACCGCGTCCACACTGGGACAACTGGGAAATGTGATGAGCAACACCACGCTGATCTTTTTCATTGTGTTGTTTGTCTTGCTTGAAATGAAAAGTATTTCCCTGAAATCCAAGATTTTCGGCGCTTCTTCTGCCGGAAAAACGATGAAGAACCTTTCTCGTATTGAAAGAAGTGTACGGCATTACCTGGTCATCAAGACGGTTGTCAGTTTGATGACCGGGATTCTGATAGGGATCTGGTTGAGTATCCTGGGTGTTGAATACGCCATTCTGTGGGCGCTGATCGCCTTTTTGCTGAACTATATCCCGAACATTGGTTCGATCATCGCCGCGATTCCGGCTATGTTATTTACCTGGATTCAGCTGGGATTTATTCCCATGATCTGGGTCGCCGTGGGTTATCTGGCCGTCAACCTGCTGATCGGTTATTTCTTCGAGCCGAGGATCATGGGACGCGGCATGGGACTTTCCACACTGGTGGTGTTCCTCTCCCTGATCGTTTGGGGATATGTGCTTGGGGTTGTGGGGATGTTCCTATCGGTGCCGCTGACCATGACGCTGAAGATTATCCTGGAATACAACGAAAATACCAAGGCGCTGGCCGCCATGCTGGGTACTGATGAGGAAGCACTAAAACTGATCAACGAAAAGGAGCTGCGCCGTCTTAATAATAACCCGGAAAATTTTTCAGAGCAACAATAGAATTAAAAGCATTGCGGGCATCCTATTTAGCATGATTATATGATATTTTCTATTGCTTTTCTCAGTATTTTTGCCCCCTTATTTAAATAAACATTTTTGTATGGAACCGGCCGAAGGCAACATTAAGTCACTTAATTTTATAGAGTCGATTATTGAAGACGACCTTAAAAAAGGAAAGCATAAGGAAAGGATTCATTTTCGTTTTCCACCGGAACCCAATGGTTTTCTGCACATCGGTCATGCCAAAGCTATTTGCCTGAATTTTGGACTGGCAGAAAGGTACAACGGACTTTGCAATTTACGTTTTGACGATACCAATCCTACCAAGGAGGAGACAAAATATGTGGAGTCCATCCAGGAAGATATCCGCTGGCTCGGATTTCAGTGGCACGATAAACCGTTTTATGCTTCCGATTATTTTGATCAGCTTTATGAATGGGCAGTTCAGATGATCAAAGACGGCAAAGCTTATGTGGATGAACAAACTCAGGAAACCATCAGCCAGCAACGGGGAATTCCGACCCGTCCCGGAACGGAAAGTCCATACAGAAATCGTTCTGTGGAGGAAAATCTTGCCCTTTTCGAAAGGATGAAAAACGGAGAGATCCAGGATGGCACGATGGTGTTGCGCGCCAAAGTGGATATGAATTCTCCCAACATGCACATGCGCGACCCGATTATGTACCGTGTGCTGCATGCCCATCATCACAGGACTAAAGACAAATGGAATATTTATCCCATGTACGATTATGCCCACGGGCAGTCGGACTATATCGAAGGCATCACCCATTCGTTGTGCACGCTGGAGTTTGAAATTCACCGTCCGCTTTACGACTGGTTTCTTGATCAGGTAGCCGACGGCCCAAGGCCGCGGCAGATTGAATTTGCCCGCCTGAACCTGAGTTATACCGTGATGAGCAAACGCAAGTTGCTGGAGCTTGTGAATAAGGCGCTGGTGTCCGGCTGGGACGATCCCCGGATGCCTACTATTTCGGGCTTGCGTCGCCGCGGCTACACCCCGGAATCCATCCGTGATTTTGCCGACCGTATCGGTATTGCCAAACGCGACAATGTAATTGATGTGAGTCTGCTGGAGTTCAGCGTGCGCGAACATCTGAATAAAGTGGCTCCCCGTGTTTTCAGCGTGCTGGATCCAGTCAAGGTTATTCTGACCAACTATCCTGAAGATAAGGTGGAGGTTCTGGAAATTGAAAACAATCCGGAAGATCCGGAAAGCGGAAAAAGGAAAATTCCTTTCTCAAGGGAATTGTACATCGAGCGTGAGGACTTCATGGAAAATCCACCGAAAAAATTCTTCCGGCTGGGACCCGGAACCGAGGTTCGTCTGAAAGGCGCTTACATTATCAAATGTGAGAACTACAAGACAGATGAAAATGGTAAAATTACTGAAATCTACTGTACTTACGATGAAGGAACCAAAAGCGGCGGACACGACCAGCGGAAAGTGAAAGGAACCTTGCACTGGGTTTCGGTACCGCATGCCATAGATGCGGAAGTCAGGCTTTACGACCGGCTTTTCTTGGATGAAGATCCTGCCGGGCACAAAGAAGTCGACTTTAAAGAATTTTTAAATCCCGACTCACTGAAAGTGCTGCAGAATTGCAAGCTGGAGCCTTCGCTTCAGGATGCTGTTGCCGGAGACAAGTTTCAGTTCCAGCGTTTGGGATATTTCTGCGTTGACCTGGACAGCAAGCCGGGACACATCGTCTTTAACAGGACCGTGCCGTTGCGTGACAGCTGGGCCAAGAAAAACTGATCTAAAATTATCTGAAATTATTTTTTCCCTGCTTTTGATTTGCGCAGGTGATTGTGGTATTCTTTGTCAGCGATGTAAAGAAGCTTCTCCACCGTGGCATAAATGGTGCCGTTGTTGTCCACAAAACTGGCCGGCAGGCTTAGGTGCATCTTTTTGTTGGCCGCTACCTCTTTTTTGATTTCTTCCAACAGTTCATTGGTAATTAAAAACCTGGCAATCACAGTTTTGTCGACGGGTCTCAAAAAACGGACACTCGCCTCTTTGTCCCAAACCACATAATCTTTCCCCAGAATATTGATGAGTTGCACCATGTACATCGGGTCGAGGGCACCGAAGATGCTTCCGCCGAAAACGGTCCCCACGTAATTCTTTGTTCGCCAGTAAAGCCGCAACCTGACGTGAATTTCCCTGTAATCGGAAGAAATGAATTTTACCCGGGCGCCGGTGCTGCGGTATGCCGGAAAGAAATTGAAATACAATCTTCTGATCCGTGTTGCACGGCTCTCTTTCTTTTCGGTTTCAAAAAGCTTCACGTGAGATGGGTTTAATGGAATATCAGGGGATGTAAACTTCCAGAAGCTTGGTGGTACCGTTGGTATCCAGCAGGATCTCTTCTATGACGTTCGGTACCAATACGGCTTCTCCTTTCCTGATCTCCAAGGTACCTTTGCTCCAGGCAATTCTTCCTGAACCTTCCACACACATGTAGATGACAAAGGAATCCATTTCTTCCAGATTTTTGGTAATGGGCTGGTCGAACTCAAGCACATTGGTAATGAAGTACGGGCTTTTCACGAGCGTTGCCGTCCTGTTTTTGGAGGTGGCAAATTCAGTTTTGTAATGCGGTGGCACGGCATAATCGATGGCGTCCAGGGCCTGTTCTGTGTGCAGTTCCCGCTTTATCCCGGCTTCATCAACCCGATCCCAGTCGTAGATGCGATAGGTAGCGTCTGAGTTTTGCTGGATTTCTGCCAGCAGGATGCCGGGGCCGGTAGCATGAACCCTGCCTGCGGGCATAAAAAACACGTCGCCCGCCTTCACCGTTTCATAGTTGAGGATCTCGGGAAGCTTGCTTTCGTTCAGATATTTTAAATAGAGTTCCTTGTCGATTTTTTCCTTAAAACCGATGATGAGTTGTGCATTTTCATCGGCCTGCAGGATGTACCACATTTCGGTTTTTCCGTTGGGCAGCTTTCTTTTTTGTGCCAACTCGTCATCAGGATGCACCTGAATGGACAGCCAGTCGCGGGCATCAATAAATTTCAGCAGTAATGGAAACTCATCTCCAAACGCTTCATAGACCGAATCACCTACCAAATCACCCATGTAAACGCTGATGAGCTCGTTCAGGTCGTTGCCTTCAAGGAAGCCGTTTTGGACAATGGAAACATTGTCTTTGTACCCTGAAATGACCCAAGCTTCGCCGCAGTTGGGCAGCTTACCGAAATCCAAATCCAGTACGGTTTTAATTTTATCGCCACCCCAGAGTTTGTCTTTAAAAAGGGGGTGGAATTTCAGAGGATATAATGAGTTCATTTTTTTTTCGTTGAAGGGCAAAACTACATAATTTTTTCCTTCTGATTTTTTTGCATTCATGTTGAAGCTTTCATCATGTTTAAGATGCAGAAACAATCTTTTTTTACTTTTATACCATGATATTCATTGGAGGCCTCTACCCAAAAACGGAGCAATATCGTTCAAACGTCAAAGAGCATTGTTTTCACTGCAACAATGACGCATACTGGATTTTACAGAAGACCCGGCAGGTGCTGAGCCTGTTTTTTCTGCCCATTGCCAGGTTTAAAACAGAATATTTCTATCATTGTCCCGTTTGCGGACAGGGAAGAAATCTGGATCCGGATGAATTCGACGAAAAAGCCCGTCAAGCGGAAAAGATACTCACGCAGGGTAAACAATGAAATTTCTATAACCTTATAAATAAAAACCGAATGGAAAAATTAGAACTTAACAAAAAGGAAAAACTTGGATTGATCTTTGATTTTATGCAACGGACTATGGTGCATTATGCCCTGTGGTACCAGGAGGTGAAAGAGAACTTTGGGGCCGAACGGGCCGCCGAAATTATGGACGACGCCTGGCAGAAAAGTTTTTCCATTCAGATGAAAAGGTTGTCAAAGGTTATGGATTTTGAGCTGGAAGACGGCTTTCCGAAAGCTTTGCTGGAGCTGGATGACAGCAAACTTGACGAACTGCGTGAAGCCGTGGCTGTTAACTGGCTGGCTAATGACGGCGTGTGGTTTCAGGCGGTGGAATTTTCGGAAGGCATGACGCCAGCCAAAAAATGCAACGACGCCGCCTGGGGAAAATTCTCTCCTTATGAAGCGTTGCGGATTAAGAAGATCCTGAATCTTACGGAAAAACCAGGCATTGCCGGATTGAAAAAGGCGATGGCTTTCAGACTGTACGGAACGGTGAATACCCAGTCGTTTGCCAACGAAACTAAACACAGCATCGATTTCTTTATGAATGAGTGCCGCGTGCAGTCGGCGCGAAAGAGAAAGGGACTGGATGATTATCCCTGTAAATCGGGCGGGATTATCGAATACACCACTTTTGCCAAAACCATCGATTCGCGTATTAAAACCCGCATCATCGGCTGTCCGCCGGATGTGCATCCGGATAATTGGTACTGTGGATGGCGGTTTTATATAAGTACGAATGATGAATGATTATCGATGAAGTTGAAAGTCGGAAGACCGAAACTTATCATGAATCGATCAACATTCATCATTCCATCTGCGGCAGGGATTGAAGTGGAAGCTTGCCGAAAGCGCTGCGTATGAAGCTGCCGGCGGGTGGAGGCGACCGGAGGAAGCCCACGCACCGCATGTAGATACACGCAAGGGCTGAGGCAACTTGAGCGGAAAGCCCGGTTCAGCCGCCCGGAAAAGGTGGCCAGGTGACTGTGTGACGGGTGACAAAAACGCACGGTGCCAACGGCCAACGCTAACGTCAACAGCCATTCGTTATTCCGATTAGGTGGTTAATTTCTCCTGTAGCGATTTGAAACCTTCGCCAAGGATCTCGTTGGAGTTGAGTACCGTGACAAAAGCACGCGGGTCGATGTTGTTGATATACGACTGCAAAATGACGGCTTCGCGGCGGTTGACCACCGTGAAAATGATCTGTTTTTCCTGCTGGTGATACATGCCGCTGCCGTGGAGCAAAGTGCCGCCGCGGTTAAGGTCGCCCATGATCTTCTTGCCGATTTCCTCGTATTTGTCGGAGATGATGAGCAGCACTTTGTCGTAGTTCATCCCTTCGAGGAATGTATCGACCACTTTGCCGGTGATGAAGATGACGATGAGTGAGTACAGTGGTATTTTCCAGTCTCTGAAGAAAATAAGTCCGAGCAGGACGATGGTGGAATCGACCATGATCATGAGTTGGCCCACGGGAAGGCGCGTGTATTTACTGATAATCATGGCGATGATGTCGCTGCCACCGGAGGTGGCTTTGGATTTGAAGATGAGCCCCAGCCCGATACCAAGGAACAGCCCTCCGAAGATGGAAGAAAGGAGCGCATCACCCACCACAAGCGGTTTATAGCCGTAGAAATACGTGATGCCATCGTTGAAGAATGCCGTGAGGACAAAACCCACAACAGTTTTGATTCCAAAACGAGGCCCCAGGATCTTCAGCCCGATGATAGTGAGCGGGATGTCGAATGCGAGTGCCACCATTCCCACCGGTGTGTGAAACAGATAGTGGATGATGATGGAAATGCCGTAAACACCACCCGGAACGATTTTGTAAGGGGTGATAAAAAGTACAAAACCTGAGGCCAGAATGAACGACCCCACCACAATAAGGCTGTAATCGATGAACCACCTTTTGCTGAAGACCTTGTCTTTAATAATGAATGCCATGATGCCGAATTTTCATTTTCTGCTGCCCTATAAGAAGGCAGCGGTTTATTTAATTATGTGCCTGAAAAGTAGGCCTTTAAAAAGGCGGCAAAATTAGGCATTTAAACCGAAAGGATGATCTGTTTGTTTCAATTTTTTTAAGCTCGGAAGCAATCGGTTTCTTCATATGCAAAAAAAAATCCGCTCCTCATAAGGCGGATTTTTTTAGTTGCGTCTTTTTTTAACAAAAAATTATCTATTAGTGAGCAACTGTTTATTTGTCTGAAGAAATTGGAAAATTTTTGCCGTATTGAACGGGATGTCGTTAACGTTTTTTTCTTCTGCAACTCTGAACACTTGGGTTAATGCCTTCTGACGCAAGCAAGTCATTGCAATTTCTTCTGTGTCAAAAGGAATGTCTTTTACTTCTTGTTCTTCGGGTACGGTAAACTGAACCTTGAGCGCTTTTTGATATTGAGCTTCGGCAGCTATTTTAGCTGTATTGAACGGAATGTCGTTTACATATTGTTCTTCTACGGGAGCAAATGTAGTTTCGGCGAAGTAGCTTGAGTCAGCTGTGTTTGCACAGGCTGAACCGGAAAGGGCGATGAGTGTGATTGCCAACCCTGCTAAGATATTTTTTATTGTTTTCATTGTTTTGTGCTTTATGTCGTTGTTATTCTTTACATCGTTTCGTACTAGCTAATATACCAGTACTGTGCCAAAATTTATAAATATCTATAATACAATATATTATAAGTGATTTAAAGATCCTATTATGAGGAAAATGATACTATAAAACGAACAGAATTGTTCGCTTATGAACAATAAAAAATTATTTTAGAGAGTATGGAATTCTTTCCGTGAACGGGGTGATTTTTTTGGTTGCCCGCAGTTTTGTGTATTGCAGCCGACGCTGATTCGGAACCCGTTATATATTGAAGTTCAATGTTTGAAGGATTTTTTGGATTTATGAAGATCAGATCCGGTCGATGAGGTAGTGCGGGGACAAAAAAAACCCGCCTTATTGCAGGCAGGTTTTTCATCGCAATTTAACAAAAAACTATTTATTGGTGAGTAAGAGTTGGCTTGTCCGGATAGATTCGAAAACTTTTTCCGTATTAAATGGAATGTCGTTCACGTCTTTATCTTTGGGGACATTGAATATCTGGGTCAGGGCTTTATGGCGCAGATAATTCATGGCAATTTTTTCAGTATTAAACGGAATATCGTCTACATCTTTTTCTGCAGGTACGGTGAACTGAACCTGGACGGCTTTCTGATACTGAGCTTCGGCAGCTATTTTAGCTGTATTGAACGGAATGTCGTTTACATATTGCTCTTCAATAGGAGCCAATGTGGATTCGGCGAGGTAGCTTGAATCAGCCGTGTTTGCGATGGCTGAACCGGAAAGGGCGATGAGTGCGATTGCGAGCCCTGCTAAGATATTTTTTATTGTTTTCATTGTTTTATGTTTTATGTCCTTAAGACTTTTTGTTTCGTTTTGTACTAATTGTTGATCCAGTATCGTGCCAAAGTCTGTAATCTATTAAAATACAAGCAAATAAACATAAATATCAAATCTTTTGGAAGGGGTTTATGATTGTATAAAACGAACAATATTGTTCGCTTATGAACAATAAAAACATTTTGAACAGTACGGGAAAATGGAGCGTCCGATGATCGGTTTCTGATCCCTTAAGGTAGGATTTTCTCTACTTGATTCCTTTTAAGTAATGCGAAAGAAGCTGTTCGGAAGCTTCATAAGGCGATAATTTCTTTTCCAGGATCTGAATCCTGAAAGATTCCAGCAACTGATCAATTTCGGGATGATTGAAAAAATGTTCGGTGATGCCGGTATGGAGGGTTTCGTCCAGAATTTGCAGCGCTTGCTGATGGCGGTTGTTTTCAAAGAAACCGTTCTTTTTGGTCAGATTGAGGAAGCACTCCATCCGGCTCCAGATGTCTTCCAGTCCTTCTTTCTGAAGGGCAGAGGCTTTCATGACCTCCGGTCGCCAGCCGTTGGGCAGCGGAGGAAACAGATGCAATGCCTGTTTGTACTCCTGAACGGCCATTTCAGCTTTCTTTTGGTTGTCGCCGTCGGCTTTGTTGATCACAACCAGATCGGCCATCTCCATGATCCCCCGTTTGATGCCCTGAAGTTCGTCGCCACCGCCGGACAACATGAGCAGGAGGAAAAAATCCACCAGATGCGACACGGCGGTTTCCGACTGTCCGACTCCGACCGTTTCGATGAAGATCATGTCAAAACCGGCCGCTTCGCAAAGGATCATGCTTTCGCGGGTCTTCCGTGCCACACCGCCCAGCGTTCCGGCACTGGCTGACGGCCGGATAAAGGCATCGCGGTGATTCCCCAAGGCTTCCATGCGGGTTTTATCGCCCAGGATGCTTCCCTTGGTACGCAGGCTGCTGGGGTCGATGGCCAGCACGGCTACGCGTTTGCCTTTTTCGATCAGCAACAGACCAAAGGATTCGATGAACGTACTTTTGCCCACGCCCGGTACACCTGTAATACCCAGCCGGAAAGAATTTCCCGAATGGGGTAGACACATTTGTATCAGTTGCTGTGCGGCAGGCCTGTCTCCCGGAAGTGTGCTTTCGATCAGCGTAATGCCACGGCCCAGCGCTGTCGGATCGCTTTTGCGGATGCCCTCGAATAGTTTCTGTACATCGGGTTTTTCCCGCGTGTATTTTTTCTTTCCGGAACGGAATGCAGGATTCACTGGATCGGGTTTTTCCACTCCCGGATTCACTTTGAGCGCTGACTTGTAAGGTTTGTCTGACACGGTCGCTAGATTTATTCGTACAAACAAAAATAAGGAAATTGAACAGAGGTGAGGCAAAAGGCATTTGTTTCTTTTAGTTTCGAGATAGAAGATGGGATCGGGCTATTTCTTCGAGTGAAGTTTTCTGCCTTATCCTATTTGATAAAATCAAAAAAAACGTACTTTTGCAAACCCGAAAAGAAAATGAATTTCTGATTCGGGTGGCTCTTTGCAAGAAATGTTTACTCTCCGTAGCTCAGTTGGCAGAGCAGCTGACTCTTAATCAGCGGGTCGAAGGTTCGAGCCCTTCCGGGGAGACACTAAAACACAACAGGCTACATCATTTTGTAATGGTGTAGCCTGTTTTATTTGTATAAAAATATCCCTGAAATCAGCGATTTCTCCTATCCTCTCTTTTGCAAATGCAGAAGGAGTATTATCACCATCAATTAATATGGATAGATTTATGTTTCGGGGTTTCTTTTGAGCAAAATAGATATGTGATTGATCGGTAGATGATTAAATGATTTTTACATTGACAGCCTTTAAACCTTTTAACCCTTTTTCGATTTCAAATTCGACTTTGCAACCGGTTCTTAACTCGCCATCACAATCATTGTTATGGACAAATATGGATTCATTGCTTTCCGAGTCCATAATAAAACCAAAACCTTTCATATCATTATAATTTCTAAGGACGCCGGTCCTTATTTTGTTATTGATACGGAATTCTGACTTAGGGACTCCAATCTCAATACTTTCAGCTTTAATTTCTTTCTTCTTCTTCGTTAAATCCGGAGGCGTTGACGTAATGAGCCCATCCTCATCAACCCAGGCTATCATATCATCAAGGTCACCTTTTTTACCTTGTTCTTTCTTTTCAAGCCTACGCTTTTCTTTGTCTTTTCTTTTTTTCTCTTTTTTATTTCTTACTTCTTTTTTGCCGAAAGTTTCTTTGGATCTGCCCATTCAATATATTTTTAGTTATAAACTGTTATAAAATTCTTTTTTCAGACGTTCAAATACTTCCTTAACAGTAGTAATTGATTTAATATTATACCCTTTAGCCCCTGAAAATGCAAAACCTGCATCAAATTTACCATAATATGCCGATAATAAAGCATCTGCAATACAGTAATTGGTTGTTTTGGGATTACAGGACTTGATACAACGATACTTACATTTCTCCGGCCGTTTTTCGCCACGCTCGGCGGCCAACAGAAAATCGTTTTCAATGGCTCGTCCTGGCATGCCCACAGGGCTTTTTATGAGCCGTATCTTTTTTTGGACCGCATCAATGACAGCTTGTTTGAAATTATTGGAAGCATCACATTCCTGGGTGGGGATAAAACTGGTTCCCAGTTGAACACCAGAAACGCCGAGATTAAAAAGTTTATTTATTTGCCCCCCGGAAGTAACGCCTCCGCCCGCAATGACAGGTATTTCTTTATTGTATGTGGATTTTAGATCTTTGATAACTTTTAATACATCCTGTACAATAGTTTGAAGGTTGTATTTGTTTGTTTCCAGGTCGTTAAAACTAAATCCCAAATGTCCTCCGGCTTCCGGTCCCTCCACAACAAAGGCATCGGGTAAATAATTATAGTTCTGCAACCACTTTTTTGCAATGATAAGGGCAGCTCTCCCTGACGAAACAATAGGAACGAGTTTAGTGACACTCCCGTTGGTTTTATATTTGGGTAAATCCAGCGGTAACCCTGCCCCGGAAAATATGATGTCAATTTTCTCTTTTATCGAAGTCTGTACTAAATCACTGAAATTAGAAAGTACCGACATGATATTGACGGCAAGTACTCCTGTTGTTAACTGACGGGCTTTGCGGATTTCCCCGATTAAACCTTCAATGTTATTTTGTCTGTAAGATTTATCCGGAGTGCCGTGTATTAAGCCTGTGCCTACTGCAGCAATTGTGCCAATTCCACCTTCTTTTGCAACAGCAGAAGCAAGGCCTGACAAGGAAATCCCAATGCCCATCCCTCCTTGAATTATCGGAACAGGTATGGTTAAATCTCCGATTTGGAATGATTTCAAATTCGTACTCTATTTTACGTTAAAAGCAACTTCTCCTTTATCACCTTGTTTGGTCTCAAAAGTTACTTTTTGCCCTTCGGAAAGACCGAGATAAGGACTTATTAATCCCGAGCGATGTACAAAAACATCCTTTTTCCCTTCTGCTTCAATAAAACCAAATCCTTTGATTTCATTAAACCATTTTACTTTTCCTTCACTCATGACTTAGTACCTTCCTCTGTTATCCGATTCGCGTTTTTCACGCGCTTCGTTTACGACCATTTCGCGGTTTTTTAATGTTGCACCATTCAATTCGCTTATGGCTTTTTTTGCTTCGGCAGGATCATTCATGGTAACAAAACCAAATCCTTTGCTCCGTCCGCTGTATTTATCAATGATGATTTTAGCTTCGTCTACGGAACCATACTTTTCGAAAATGCCTTTTAATTCATTTTCATCAACCTTAAAATCAAGGTTGCCAACATAAATATTCATATTATTTAAAATAATTAAGCTTGATAAATCTTCAAGCCAGATTAATACTGAGCAGCATTTTAGGGAGGGAAGCATGTGATACAACTTTTCCTTTTTCTAAGCGTACTGCATTTTGTTTTTGAAAAAGGACAAAAAAATGTATCAGTCTATACTAACAAAGAATAAAATGTACTATTTCAATATTCAATTTCGTGGCAAAGATACAAAAATATATACCGTATTTGACAGAAAATGAACGAATTAATTGTTATTGCAGCTAAAAACAGTCACAAATTGTTATGGGTTAGGTTATTAAGCAAGAGATTATTCTTTCCTTTCAAAAATGTGCCTGGCTCACTTCTGATTTTTGTGAGAAAAGAATTGCGTTTCTGAAGCAAAACAAGGCAATCAGGCTTTTCCATGGTTTTAATGTCATAAAATTAGAAAATTCCTAAGGCCTCATAGTTCGAGGGATAGAAATAGGAGTTTCCTAAACTCTTGATCCAGGTTCGAGCCCTTCCGGGAGGCATTTAAAAAAAAGGGAACGAATTTCATTCGTTCCCTTTTTTGTTTCCATAACTCTTTAAAATCCGTCACATTTTGCACTATCCTTTTTCAGTATGTCCGTTTTAAACTGACAGAACGGGAGAAATTTTTTCATCTTTTTTCGATTTTCTTAAAAAAGGGTTTAATTAATTGTGAAAAAATAAACAAATAAAATTCACCTCAATACCAATCAATCAGGTACTTATAACTTCCCGAGAAATCATTATTTGAAAACTATCTAAATTAATTAAAATCAGTATTTTACACAATTGTTATTTCGTTAAGAAAACGTACATTTGTGAACTTTTTAACAATAGAATTATATTGATTTACAAATCACGGTTATGACGATTGAAGAAAACATCCAGGCGTTGCTCGAAAGGCGGGAAGAAGCCCGCAAAGGCGGCGGCGAGAAGCGGCTGGAACTGCAACACCAAAAGGGAAAGTTTACCGCCCGCGAACGCGTGCTCATGCTGCTGGACGAAGGCAGCTTTGAGGAATTCGACATGTTCGTCAGCCACCGCAGTACCGATTTCGGACTCGAGAAAGAACACTATCTCACCGACGGGGTCATCACCGGTCACGGTACCATCGAGGGCCGGGTGGTGTACGTCTTTTCACAGGATTTTAGCATTTTCGGCGGTTCGTTATCGGAATCCTATGCCAAAAAGATCTGCAAGATTATGGACCAGGCCATGAAAGTCGGTGCGCCGGTCATCGGGCTCAACGACAGTGGCGGAGCCCGCATCCAGGAAGGTGTGAAGAGCCTGGCCGGGTACGCCGATATTTTCCAGCGAAATATTCTGGCGTCAGGCCTCATTCCGCAGATCTCGGCCATCTTCGGCCCGTGTGCCGGGGGAGCCGTTTATTCGCCTGCGCTTACAGACTTTATCTTAATGAGCAAGAAAGACAGTTACATGTTCGTCACTGGCCCGAAAGTGGCCAAAACGGTCACGGGCGAAGACATTACCACCGATGGTCTGGGTGGGGCTGAGGTCCACGAAAGGAAATCGGGCGTGAACCACTTTGTGGTGGAGGACGAACAAGAGGGCATTATGCTGATCCGGAAACTGCTGTCCTTCCTGCCGCAAAATAACCTGGAGGATCCGCCGGTAATGGAATGCAACGACCCCATCGACCGGAGGGAAGATGCTCTGAATGAGATCATCCCCGATGATGCCAGTGTGCCTTACGACGTAAAAGAGGTTATTTATATGATCGTTGACCACAACGAATTTCTGGAGGTCCAGGAAAATTATGCCAAAAACATTGTGGTGGGTTTTGCCCGTTTCAACGGAATGCCGGTGGGCATGGTCGCCAACCAGCCCAATTTTCTGGCCGGCGTACTGGACATCAATGCTTCGCGCAAGGCCGCCCGTTTTGTCCGGTTCTGCGACGCTTTTAACATTCCCATCGTGACGCTGGTGGACGTTCCCGGATTTTTGCCCGGCAGTGCCCAGGAATACGGCGGTATTATCATTCACGGGGCGAAATTGTTGTTTGCCTATGGTGAAGCCACCGTTCCCAAGATCACCATCACGTTGCGCAAGTCTTACGGCGGTGCCCACGATGTGATGGGTTCCAAGCAGCTTCGTGCCGACATCAACTACGCCTGGCCTTCGGCCGAGATCGCGGTTATGGGAGCATCCGGGGCTGTGGAGATCTTGGAAGGTAAGAAGATCAAGCATATGACGCCCGAAGAAAAGGAAGATTATCTGCTGATCAAGGAAAAAGAATACAAGGATAAGTTTGCCAATCCGTACGATGCGGCGCGTTATGGTTTTATCGATGATGTGATCGAACCCCGCAATACACGATTCCGCATCATCCGGGCACTTCAGACGCTGGCCACGAAAAAGGACACCAACCCGTTGAAAAAACACTCCAATCTTCCATTGTAAAAATTAAATGCCATGATTTTATTGAACGAGGTCACCGATTTGGATCAGGGGATCGTTATATCCATCACAGGCTATGTCATCGTTTTCTTTGCCCTGCTTTTGCTGTATTATTCGTTTATGGGCGTTTCAAAACTCCTGCAGTATAACGTGAAGAAAAAGCTCATCAAACTGGGAAAAATGCCCCACATACGGGAAGACCAGAGTTTTGAGATCCCCGGGCAGGTCGTCGCAGCCATCGCAATGACAATTTATCTTTCCAGGGAGTTGCACGATGACGAAAGCAACTTACTCACCATTAAAAAAGCATCCAAGACATATTCTCCCTGGAGCTCCAAGATCTACGGACTTCAGGATTTTAAACGATAAAAATTATGAAGCGATTTAAGTTTACCATCAGAGGTAACGAATATGAGACCGAGATCATCAAACTGAAAGGTTTGAATGCGCTCATCGAAGTCAACGGAACCCGGTACGAGGTGGAGTTGCAAAAGCCGAAAGCACGTCCGGTAATTTCCATCAAAAAACCGGTGGCCACCGGACAAGGTCCGAAAGAAGAAAAGAACCCCCTCTATGCTGTGAAAGCGCCGTTGCCGGGCGTGGTGATGAATGTGTTTGTCAGGGAAGGCGACAAAGTCCAGAAAGACGACAAACTGCTGATCTATGAAGCCATGAAGATGGAAAATGTGATCAAATCCGACAAAGAAGGCATCATCAAATCAGTCAAGGTAAAGGCCTCCGATACGATCATTCAGGATCAGGTGTTGATTGAGATCGAGATGTAAGATAAATTTTCATTAACGATTTATTCTGAGCGCATGAATCCATTCACAAAAAAAGCCCTCCTGGTTGCCGGGCTGCTGTTGTTTTTATTCACGGCCAACCAACTGTTGTCCAATAACATTCTGAATATCGGGTTGCTGAACAAAACGGTAGGACAGATCAGCGCCGGACAAGGCACTGATTTCGGGCATGAGATTATGAACGGCCTGAACCATTTTTATAGCTTTACAGGCATCAGGAATGCTAAATCCGGCAATATCATCATGATTTTTGTCGGGATATTTTTCATTTTTCTGGCCATCAAATACGAATACGAGCCATTGTTGCTGATCCCGATTGGGGCCGGAATTATTATCGGAAACATTCCCTTCTTCCATGATGGGTCCATCAATCTTCAAATTGGAATTTATCAGGATGGAAGTGTTTTGCGATATTTGTACATGGGCGTTTTGAAAGGGATCTTTCCACCCCTGATTTTCCTGGGGATCGGCGCCATGACGGATTTTTCTTCGCTGATCTCCAACCCGCGGCTGATCCTGTTGGGCGCGGCCGCACAGCTGGGAATTTTCGCCACTTTTATGGGCGCCATCTGGCTGGGATTCAGACTTCCCGAGGCTGCTTCCATCGGGATTATCGGCGGTGCCGATGGGCCCACGGCGATTTTCCTTTCGTCGAAACTTGCCAATGGCGGACTGGTTCACGGAATCAAAACGCTCAATCTGATCGGCCCGATCGCTGTGGCGGCTTATTCATACATGGCTTTGGTGCCTGTCATCCAACCGCCAATCATGCGGCTTTTCACCACCCAAAAAGAACGGGTCATCCGCATGAAACCGCCCCGCGCCGTCAGCAAAAGGGAAAAGATCATCTTTCCCTTGGTGGCGCTCATCCTGACCACTTTTATTTCCCCCGGTGCATTGCCTTTGCTCGGCATGCTTTTCCTCGGGAACCTGCTGAAAGAAAGCGGTGTTACCAAACGACTGGCCAACACGGCCAGCAATGCGCTGATCGACAGTGTTACCATTATTCTTGGGATGACGGTGGGCGCATCCACACAAGCCGATGTCTTTCTGACCAAACAATCTATTCTGATCTTTGTGCTGGGAGCGGCTTCCTTCATCGTTGCCACTGCCGGAGGTGTGATCTTTGCCAAAGTGATGAATTGGTTTTCTCCTGAAGGAAATAAGATCAATCCGCTGATCGGTGCAGCCGGCGTGTCGGCAGTCCCTGACAGTGCCCGCGTGGTCCAGATGGAGGGTTTGAAGTACGACGACACCAACCACTTGCTGATGCATGCCATGGCTCCCAACGTGGCCGGAGTGATTGGCTCTGCCGTTGTGGCAGGTATTCTGATGAGTTTTCTCCTGTAAGGCCTGTTTAATAAGGATTACAGGGCGATAAAAGGTTTTGTGAATTTACAGCCGGATGAAGCTTAGAGTGGGTATAAATAATTTACGCTCTAAAATAATACTGCTCAGGGCGAAAAAAATATTATTTTTGCAAACCTTTTATGAGGCCTCATAGTTCAAGGGATAGAATAGGAGTTTCCTAAACTCTTGATCCAGGTTCGAGTCCTGGTGGGGCTACCATTTACAATACAGAAAAAACAAAAAAGCCGCTAGATCAGCGGCTTTTTTGTTTTTTTATATCAGGCTCTCCCGATGTTAAAATTGTTTCAGAAAATATTTTTCCAGCTGTCGGATGTCGTTGCTGAAACGGCGAATTCCTTCTGATAATTTCACAACGGCCATCGGATTTTCGTTCAGATTCCAGCGGAAAGACATTTCATCCAAATCTACCCGTTGCAGCGTGGATTTCTCTGCTTTTTCAGGACTTAATTTTCTCGTAAGCACTTCGTCTGAATTTTCCAGTTCTGACAGCAGCTGGGGAGAAATGGTAAGCAAATCGCAACCGGCCAGCTCTTTGATCTCACCAGCATTGCGGAAGCTGGCTCCCATCACTTCCGTCTGGAAATTGAATTTTTTATAGTAGTTGTAAATTTCGTGCACTGATAAAACACCCGGATCTTCGTGTGCCGGAATGGAATCAACGCCTCTTTCTTCTTTATACCAGTCGAGGATACGGCCCACGAAAGGTGAGATCAGCGTTACATTCGCATGGGCACAGGCAATGGCCTGGGTGAGGCTGAAAAGCAACGTCAGATTGGTGTGAATACCTTCTTTTTCAAGGATTTCAGCGGCTTTGATGCCTTCCCAGGTAGCGGCTACTTTGATCAGTACTCGTTCCGGACCAATGCCGGCTTTTTTGTAAAGACGGATCAGGTTTTTGGCATAGAAAACGGTATCATAAATGCGGAACGACAATCGGGCATCCACTTCCGTGGAAACTCTGCCGGGAACAATTTTGAGAATCTCGAGACCGAAATTGACAAAAAGCTTTTGCATCCCGATGAGGAGCTTTTTCTTTTCGTCACCCCCCGTGGCTTTGGCATAAGCGACCGAATCGTCGAACAGCGATTTGTATTTCGGATCTAATGCTGCCTGCAGGATCAGCGAAGGATTGGTCGTAGCATCCTGTGGTTTATACTGTGCAATCGACTCAAAATCACCCGTATCAGCCACCACGGTGGTGTACTGTTTTAATTGTTCCAGTGTGTTCATAAAATTCTCAATTTTCAGAAAAATCCTGTTTGGTAAAAACAGCATCAAAACTACAAAAAGCTGTTCGAAAAAATGAAGACAAGAGCCCTTTTATAGAATAAATTTTGATAAATTAAAAAGTGACTGTCCCGAAAGAAGTATTTTTAATGGGCAAATCCAAAAAAAAGCGCCTCGGTGCCTTGGCTCTGGGGCGCTTTTAAAAGGGTCTATTCGAAAGAATAGTTCCCGGTCGAAAGGAATTTTCCGCTTTAGAATTACATTCCTCGTTGACCCATCATAATTGGAAGAGACCTGTTTAAACCTGTTCGGGTCTCATGCAGGTCCTAATTCGCTTCAGCAAACGAATCTCAACATGCCAGGATTCAGACGTACATCCGGCCTGTTAAAACCATTCACTGTCAGAAAGTAAAATTATATAATTTAATAGGGGCAATGCAAGTTTTTAACAAAATTTTGCTAAACCGGTTTTTTTATCTCCTGCCGAAAAATGCGTTCTGAATGCTCGGACTTATTTTCAATGGAAAAGAGCGACGTTTTTTATGTTTTCCCAGAATAAGTGAACTCCATATTTTTCAGTATGTTTTAACAATTATTTGATATAGAAAACCTCTCTATTTAAAATAATTCTTAATTTTGCATTAAAATAAATAAATACTTAAAAATTTAAATTATGTCTGTATTAGTTGGAAAAAAAGCACCTTTGTTTGAGGCAACAGCGGTTGTCAACGGAGGTGAATTTGTTGAAAAATTTTCTTTGGAACAGTATATTGGTAAAAAGCACGTGGTTTTCTTTTTCTATCCCCTGGATTTTACCTTTGTTTGCCCCACTGAGATTCTGGCTTTTCAGGAAAAAATTGAAGAATTTGAAAAAAGAAATGTGGCCGTAGTAGGTTGTTCTATTGATTCTCCGCATACCCACTGGGCCTGGTTGAACACAGATAAGAATGACGGTGGAATTAAAGGGGTAAAATATCCTTTGGTTTCCGACCTTTCAAAGACAATTTCTGAAAACTTTGATGTTTTAGCCGGTGAATACGACTATAACGAAAACGGTGAAATGGAATTTCATGGTGAAGCGGTGGCTTACCGTGGTTTGTTCCTGATCGACAAGGAAGGGGTTGTTCGCCACCAGGTGGTAAACGATTTGCCGCTGGGTCGCAGCATTGACGAAGCGCTGCGGATGGTTGATGCCTTGCAGTTTTTTGAAGAACATGGCGAAGTTTGCCCGGCTAACTGGAAGCCCGGTGATGAAGCACTGGAGGCTTCTCATACCGGCATTGCCGATTACCTGAGCAAACACTAGAAAGTTG
>CAYWBO010000003.1:79475-88920 GCA_964456625.1 uncultured Lentimicrobiaceae bacterium
GGTTGTACTTCCCCGGCTACCACCCGAAGCCCGTTTCGGGCCAGTGCTTTCATTTCATCTTCACCCGGGTACACGTGAACAGGTGCCATCCGGTGGATATAGGAAATGATCTGGTTCACAAAATATTTGTCGTTGGCGATCCCCCCGGTGATCAGAATCCCGTCAATTTCGAAATTTAAAACGGCGCCCATGGCACCTACTTCCTTGGCTACCTGATAGGCCATAGCATCGTAGACCCTTTTGGCATCTTCATCTCCTTTGGCAGCCCGTTGTTCTACTTCATAAGCGCTGTTGGTACCCAGATAAGCTACCATACCTCCTTCGCCTGTGATCATTTTCAGGATGTGTTCTTTCGAATAGTTACCGCTGAAGCAAAGCCTTACCAGATCTCCGACGGGCAATGTTCCGGAACGTTCGGGCGAAAAGGGTCCGTCACCATCAAGGCCCTGATTTACATCTACCACCCGGCCTTTTTTATGTGCACCTACCGTGATACCGCCTCCGAGATGAACTACGATCAGGTTCAGTTCTTCGTATTTTTTCATGATGGACCTGGCATGATCACGGGCTACGGCCTTCTGATTTAACGCATGAAAAATGGACCGCCGTGGCAACAGAGGATGCCCTGAAAAACGGGCCAGCGGCCCGAATTCGTCCACCACCACAGGGTTGGTGATATAAGCCTTTGCATTGGGCAGCGAGCGCGCAATATCCCAGGCGATCAAGCCCCCCAGGTTGCTGGCATGCTCGCCATATTTACAGCTTCTCAATTCTTCGAGCATCTTGTCGTTCACTTCGTAAACGCCTGACTCGACAGGCTTTAGCAATCCGCCCCGACCCATCACCACGCCGATCATATCTAGCTGGATATCGGCCTCTTTCAGCTCGTTCAGAATTAACTCTTTTCTGAACTCGAACTGCTCGGTGATGACCTTGAAAGGCGCTAGTTGCTGGCTGCTGTGCTGAATGGTTTGTATAAAGACAGGACTTGTGCCAATATAAACGGCAATCTTCGTGGAAGTTGAACCCGGGTTTATGGCTAATATCCTGATTTCTTGATGCATAGAGTTGAAATAATTAGTTTTAATTCAGGAGTGCAAAAGTATACTATTTCGCTGAGATGGCGGCCAAAGCGATAGAGTACAGTTTCGTCCTGATGCTGTCGCCGCGTGATGAAAGTACGGCCGGAACACTGGCACCTACCACGATGGCTCCCTGTTCGCCTCCGGCAAGTTTGGTGTTCGCTTTATAGAAAACATTGCCGGACTCAATGTTGGGAAAGACAAGACAGTCCGCATCACCGGCTACTTCATTGTTCAGTTTTTTGATCTCTGCACTTTCTTTGTCGATTGCAACATCCAGTGCCAAAGGACCTTCCACAAACGCGCCTGTGATCTGTCCCCGGTCTGCCATCTTCGACAACAATGCAGCATCCACACAAGCCTGCATTTTGGGCATCACTTGCTCGGTAGCAGCAATCACAGCCACTTTTGGTTTTTCAATGCCCAGTGCATGTCCCATATTGATGAGATATTTGGTGATGGCAATTTTATCTTTGATTTCCGGCGCCGGGATGATAGCAACATCACCGACGATCAGCAACTTATGATAATTTGGACTTTCCATTACCGTGACGTGACTCAGGATGGCACCGGGTTTCATCAATCCGCTTTCTTTGTCCAGAATGGCACGCATATATTTGTCGGTGCTCACCAGACCTTTCATCAGCATGTTGCCTTTGCCTTCGTTGATGATAGCTACGGCTTTCATAGCTGCCTTCATTTCGTCCGGTTCATGTACGATCTCGAATTTTCTGATATCAATATGCTCGCGTGTACAAACTTCTTCAACCAAATCACGGTTTCCCACCAAAGTAGCTTCTACAATGCCCATGTCAATGGCTTCGTTTACAGCACCGATGCTGTGCTCGTCATTGGCAAAGGCCACCACCAGTCTTTTGGGTTTCCGTGCTTTCAGCACCGTAAAAAGATCGTCCAGTTTATGAATCATAGTTATTTGTATTTGTCCATGTGAAATCTTTCACAAAAGTAGCACATTTTCCGCTTGTTTGGGGATTATCCTCTTTTGGGAAGCGATTTTACGGGTTTCCCTGAAAAAGAGTTACGTTATTTTCCTGAATGCGGTTTGTGTCCAAAAATACATAAATGTTCCTTGGCTGATACGAATTAACAGTACTAAAAAGTTCAGCTTCTCCAAATCTGGAGAAGCTGAACAAAAATGAGATTAATTTTAACGTTTTTGCCGACTGTTAACCGTTGATTTATTTGGTATAAAAGTCGATCATTTTCTGGATGGCCTCCGTACAGGCGGCGCAGAATTTATCCCCTTTGAAATCTTTCATCAGGCAGTCCTGCTGCGACCGGTACATACCTTTTGGTTCGTATCCGCCACCT
This sequence comes from uncultured Lentimicrobiaceae bacterium, assembly GCA_964456625.1. Lineage (GTDB taxonomy): Bacteria > Bacteroidota > Bacteroidia > Bacteroidales > F082 > Sulfidibacterium. The sequence continues at coordinate 81,890 of CAYWBO010000003.1, forward strand.
TCGAATGCGCCGACAGTATGGGTATATTTTGCTATGGCTGGTGTCGGGATGGGAGTTCCGGGTTTTAGCAGATGTTTCCATTTTTTTCCAAAATCTTTCAGTGTGGTGATGTTCGGTTCCCAGGGTTCGATGTTCAGGTTATAAAAATGATGATAAGAAGTCGAATTGTCGTAATATTCGTCTGCCAATCCCGCAAAACCGTGGCCAAATTCATGCACCAAAATCTTTCCCGATTCGCCGTTGCCGTTTACTGCCACACTGTAATAATTGTAAATGGCGCCGCCGCCGTATTTTGTGCTGTTCACCAGGATGTAGATCTGGTCGTAGGGAGCGTTGGCAGCCAGATCACGGACACTTTTGTCGTCCATGGTCATCAGATAACGTTCGCTGTTAAAAGTGTAGTAGCTGGTATTCAGGATGGTATTTTTCCAGATATGCTGTGCCGGAATGTCCGTCCCCGACTGTTTTGATGGCGCTAAAATTGCCCGGAAGTTGAACTTCCCTTTGTTTTGGCTGTAAGGTGCCACGGAAAAGAATTCTTTTACAAATTTATTGCAGTCGTCGATGAATTTGCCCATTTCCGCTTTGGTGTATCCTTCGGGCAGGATTACAACATCTACCCGGTTGGCTGGATTTCCGGTAATCCAGACATTGAAATAAGGATATACCAGCCGACGGTCGTGTTTGATAAAGTAGTCGTTGGTATCCACAACATAAGAGAATTTCTTGTGGAATTTCCCGTTCCAGCCCCGGCTGTATAATTCGATGCGGACTTTTTCTTTGGGAAAAGGGATTACCACGCTTTCCGAGAAAGTACGGCTGATCTTTTTGGCTTCATTGGTGGTCTGCCATTCCCTGAAAAGGGTAGAATAGCCTCTAGAATACAACAGGGAGTCATTTTTAACCTCAAACACTTTCACATAATAATTCCCGTAATTCATGGTGTCCACCAGATTCACGTGTGATCCGCCCCAATAGGGTTCTTCTATCAACTCATCGAAAGTGTAAAATTCGCTGGTATCGTTGCCGCTATGGTAATAATCTATGCGTAAGCTTTTGTTTTCGAAGAATTTGCTGAATTGTGCCTGCACCGTTACGGCTAACAGCATCAGGACAAAGAGTAAGATTTTCCTCATTTTATTTTTTCGTGATGGAGGACAAATGTAGCGGAAAAATCAGAAATTAAAAATAATCCTGTGTTGTCTTTCCATCGTCAGAAAGGGATTTATCGTAATGGGACAGATCGGAAAACGGCCCGGCTTATTTCTTCCTGATATCACATTTCAGATGATAAGCCATGAGCTTCAGATTATTATTCAAAGTTCCCATATCACAGATCAGGTCTTTTTTAGGGTAATCTTTCAGGGAGAAGGTACTGTTTGTCTTTTTCTCATTTTTTTCCAAAAAATCAAGACAGACAAAGCCACGGGCAACAATCATGGCCACAAACCTCAGGAATTTCTTTTTGTTCCTGGTTGGGAAATCCGTTTGATACACCAGGGAAAAAACTTCTTCCATGCGCGCATGATATGCTTTTCTGAGTTCGTGAATGTGAGTGGTAGTGGTTGCCAGGGTTTTGATCCCTTTTACATGATCATTGTATATATCGAAGATATCGTTTTCCATCTGGCCGATGCCGCCCAGATTATACAGCATCAGCTTTTCAGCCTCATCTGCCGCCTGCTGAAAAATCGAGCGATAAAAAAGAATGGAAAACCCTCCTTTTTGTAATGTGATTTCCTCGATTTCTTGCTGACTTATCTTGTTATCCTCTTGTTTTTTACTGAGTATCTGAGCCTCGTAAACTTTTAAGGCTGCTTTTTTCAACGCCTTCGGATCGCTGGCGTTTTTTAGCGCATTCTTCACAAACCGGACAAACAATCGCTCATTGGCATCTTGAGTTTCCGCACTTTCGGGTCGTTCCATCATATTTTGCAGATACTGTCCCGATAACTTTTTTTCATCAAAAAAATCATCGAATAATCCCGTCAATGCACCCAGGTAGGTGAGGGCCGTTCTTTCGCGTTCGGACATACGCTGCCCCCGGAGCAGACAGAAACCTTCTCCCAGGATCGCCGGAACGGCAAAACCGTAATAATCTGTTATTTTCCTGAAATCTGAATCGCTCAGGCTGTTGTCATTTTCCAGTTTACTTTTCTTAATGTCAAAGTAGAGCGTCTTTTGCATGAACTTTTTTTGCACCTTCGAATTTCTCAGGACAGATTGCAGAAGGCCTGGTAATTTTATCAGGTTGTCGAGGTGCATTTTCATCTTTTTCGGTTCAAATATCCGGGTACCCCGAGGGGTTTCCATCTATTGTTTTGTATTTGACAAAGATAATCAAATGAAGCTCTCATCGCATGATGCAGGGAAAAAGTAAGCAACCGATAAAGAAAAAACCCGCGTAGTCAGGCTTTTATTCCAAGGGCTGCATTTACATGTAAATCTTATCAATTTGTTCAGCGTCCGGTATATTTTGAATTTCTTAATTTTATCTGGCAAAAATTAAAAAATCAGATGATGGAACAGAAAACAATTGTAATAACCGGAAGTACAAGAGGAATCGGATACGGCCTTGCTCTGCAGTTTCTGAAAAGAGGGCATCAGGTGGTTATCAATGGCAGAAATCCGGATTCTGTGAGTGAGAAAGTACGGGAATTCACAGGTCAGGGGTACGATGTGAAAGGCCTTGCCGGCGATGTAACAGAGGAAGCGACTCATGCAGGACTGATAAATCTTGCCTTGGAAAACTATAAGAAGATCGATATCTGGATCAACAATGCGGGAATTCCACAGGCTCAGCAATATTTTGTAGATATCGACAGCCGTCAGATTCAGGATCTTGTCACGGTGAATATCGCCGGGCTTATGCTGGGAACGCAGGCTGCCATCCGGTTTTTTAAACGGCAGGGCTATGGAAAAATTTTCAACATGGAAGGTTTTGGCAGCAAAGGCAGAATGCGTGACAAAATAACACTTTACGGGTCCACTAAAAGAGCCGTAAATTATTTTACGGAAGCTGTTTCCCGGGAAGTAAAAGAGAAAAGTATTCAAATTGGCGTACTCAGCCCGGGCATGGTACGCACCGATTTTTTGAAGCAGGCTATGTCGGCTGCAGGTGATGAGGAGCAAGAAAGAAATAAGAAAGTATTGGACATCCTGTCCGAAGATGTGGAAACGGTCACTCCGTTTCTGGTGGAGAAAATCCTGAAGAGTACCCGGCATTACGATCGGATCGAATATCTTACCAAAAAGCGGCTGATCCCCAAAATCGTGAAGATGATGCTTGTGAAATGAGGAAGTATCAGGATAAAGGCTACGATACCAATTTTAGAGCTTCTCTGCGGCTTAACTTATCCAGAGCTGTGTGATCACAAAACTCAATCACCCAGGCGGGGTTGGTTTTGCTGTATTGCCGCAACATCCAGCCAATGGCTTTGTTAATGAAAAATTCCCGGGAGCCCAGTAATGCGTTGATGATTGAAGTCAGCAATTTCTGGTCGACGGCCTCTTTATAATTTAACTGAAACAGGATCGTGGTTCGCTGGAGCCAGATGTTTCCGGAATCCATCCATTTTTTGACGTATGGGTCCCGTTGACCGGGAAACTTCTTGAAAAACTCACCCACAAGTTTGGAGGCAATAAAATCAACGGTATCCCACCATGATTTATGGGTTATCATGAATTCGAAAAGAAGAATGTCGTCTTTTTCAAACTGCCCGGCATAGCGATGAACCATTTCCTGGGCAAGATATTGAAACTCTCTTTGAGGTTTGTCCCACAGTGCTTTGGTAAGGGTATCAAGTGCTTCTTTGGGAGGTAGAACTTTCTTATTGAAAAAAGTTTTTTGAATTTCCTGCCTGACAGGAGCTTTGATACCATAAAACTCAAAGAGGTTTTTCATATAAGCCTTTTGACCTGACGCTATTCCCCCATCAGCGCGGTCTTGAAATTTACTTTCAAATGTATTCAGAAAATCATTTTCCTTTTCGTTAGCCATAATATCAGGTTATCCTTTGGATAAGCTTTTTGAACAGCTTAAAGGTAATCAATTCCCTGCCATCGAAAAGCGGCTTCTTTAGTAGAAAATATTTCCATCCGGTAATTAGTAATTTCTGAATACATGATTTTGAAGGTTGTGGCCAGCACCACAGCTTCAGGCGAATCAATAATAAAGGCTTCTTTCAGCGAATCCAGTTTTTTACTTAGGTTTTTCATGGCTTCTACAACGGGATCCAGATCGTTGTGCGTAAATTTAAAGTCAGCATCTGTAGCAAATGTAATAGACTTGATTTTCTTTGGGAGGTCGCGTTTGTTAACCAGCATATTGATAAAATCGATCATCTCCTTTAAATAGATGTCTCCATTATAATGTATTTCGGCTATCTGATGCGCATCATGTAACTTGTATGTTATCATAAATAGATATTAAAATGACTCCCAAAGCAAAGGGAAATTTATTTCTCTTCTGTTCGTTGTCTATCACTAAAGTCCAGACTTCAAGAAAATTCAGCGACGCCGAATTGGCGGCAAAATTAATTTTTTTCTTTATTGGGTTATAACAATAATTTATAATAAACGGTTTAGTGCTCCCAGTAACTTTTTTCGGTTCCTCATGGTTTTATATCTATTTTTGAAAACTCATGGCGTTCGGAATAATGGCTGAAAAATTTAATCATGAAATATAGATCGTTGCATAAAACCGGCTTTATTGTTTCTGTACTTTTATATGGTTTGCTTGCCAGCTGTAACATCAAAACAGTGCAACATGCTCAGCTCCGGGAAGGAGATTTGCTGTTCCAGAACATCCAGTGTGGTCCGTTATGCAATGCCATCGAGGCAGTAACGCAGGGCGTGGACGGGAAGAAATTCTCGCATTGTGCCTTGGTTGTGAAAATCAACGATACTTTAAAAGTGGTGGAAGCCATCGGTAAAGAAGTGCAGGTGCATTCCCTGAAAACTTTTTTTGCCAGAAGCGGTGACACCGGCGTCATCAGCAATATCACGGTGGGAAGATTAAAGAAACCTTATAAGTCGTTGATTCCCGGTGCGCAGGCGTTTGCCCTACAACAAGTCGGTCAGCCTTATGATGATGACTTTTTGATGAATAACGGGAAATGGTATTGCAGCGAACTGATCTATGCAGCTTTCAAGCATGCCAATAACGGCAGGACTTTTTTCCCGCTGCAGCCCATGACTTTCAAAGATCCTAAAACCCACGAGTTCTTCCCGGCCTGGATTGATTATTACAGGGCTTTAAAAGAACCCATCCCGCAGGGAAAACCGGGAATCAATCCGGGTTTGATTTCGCGTTCACCCAAACTATCTATAGTAGACATCAAAAGAGTGTCTTTGCGTTAAGATCTCTCATTTGTCATGAAATCATTTTAATGTCAAACCAGCCCTGAATCGGTCAAGGGCAGATTGTGATATCGTTTTCCGGTAGCTGCATAAACTGCGTTTATGATGGCCGGGGCAATAACCGGAACGCCGGGTTCTCCGATCCCGGTAGGCCGTTCATGATTTTCGATGATGTCCACGGTAACTTCCGGAAGCTCATCCATCCGTAAAACGGGATAGTCATCGAAATTGGTTTGTTGTATTTTCCCTTCTTTAGCGGTAATTTTTCCGTAAAAACAGACCGACATGCCGAAGACAGCTGCTCCTTGTAGCTGTGCTCTGATGGTGTCATGATTTACCGGCTGGCCACAGTCTACTGCCATGTGGATCTTATGAACTTTCAACTTGTTTTTGATCACTGAAACCTCTGCAACTGCGGCTACATAAGTCAGAAAACTGTAATGCACCGCCAGTCCCATGCCGTGATTTGCCGGAAGTGATTTTCCCCAGCCTGCCGTTTTAGCGGCGGTAGTCAGCACCTTTTTCAGGCGTGCCGTATCCATCCTGAAACCTTCACCCGCATCGATCATCCGGTCCCTTCCGATCAAATCGAGCCTATAGGTCAGGGGGTCCCTTTTGGCAGCCACGGCCAGTTCATCGGCAAAGACATTGGTAGCATATCCTTCGAAGATGTTACACACAGACCGTAACCAACCGATACGGACATGAGCGTCCGCCCTGGCGTTTTCAACCTGAAGATTCGGGATCTCGAAAGGAAGATTGGTGGCTCCGCTCGCCAACTCACCTCCGGAGGCATAATTAGTGCCGGGAACAAATGTGGAACTGATGGAAGGAAACGCCAGCCGGTGTAACCAGGCTGTTGTCCGTCCGTTTTTATCGAGCGCTGCTTTCAGATACTGTGCACTGGTGGTATGATAAAAATCGTGCTGTATGTCGTCGGTGCGATCCCAGAAAACCTGAACCGGAGCGTTGAGTTTTCTGGAAAGGATCACGGCTTCCATCACAAAATCGGGATTGGATTTTCTTCCGAAAGCACCGCCCAGGAAGGTGACATGAACCGTTACTTTTTCGGGATCCAGGCCTAAATATTTTGCGGTATCATTGCGTGCATCCTGTGGCGACTGCAGTGGGGCCCAGATCTCACAGGAATCTTTTTTAACCCAGGCTACGGCGTTGGGAACTTCCATAGGGGCATGCGAAAGATGCGGCAGCTGAAACGTGCTTTCCACAATTTTATCTGCTTCTGAGAAAGCTTTTTCGATATCGCCTTCTTTTTTAACCGTTTTTGCCTGTTCATGGACTCTTTGTGTCATCAGTTCCATGAATTTTTGACTGTCATATCCGCCGTTTTCCCCTGCTTCCCAGGTGACGGAAAGCGCTTCTTTTCCTTTTAAGGCCGCCCAGGTATTGCTGGCAATAACGGCCACCCCGCCCAGCGCTCCATACGGTATCTTAACGCGGGGAATCTCGAAAATATCTTCTACGCCCGGAACCTTCAATGCCTTACTACTATCAAAAGATTTCAGGGTTCCAAAAGTCACAGGCGGACGTGCAATGGCGGCGAATTTCATTCCGGGAATACGGATATCAATGCCGAATTTTGCTTTTCCGTGGACAAAATCTTTTAAGTCCACACTGGCCATGGAACGCCCGATAAAATCATATTCTTT
>CAYWBO010000003.1:89020-90369 GCA_964456625.1 uncultured Lentimicrobiaceae bacterium
GTATTCTGATCGCCGTAAATGGGATCTCCGTCGGCCTGTAGGATGCTTACCTTTTTCCAGTCGGCATCCATTTCGTCAGCAATGACGGAGCTTAAGGAAGTCCTGATATTCTGCCCCATTTCGGAACGGCTGGCCACCAGAATCAGTGAACCGTCGGAATTTAACTGAATGAAAAGACTGGGTTTAAATTCCCCGGAGGGCGCTTCGGCTGCATTTGCTTTGAGTATGAAACCCGGAAGATTGTATGCCATTATCAGTCCGCCGGTGGCAAATCCCAGGTATTTCACAAATTTTCTTCGGCTGATATTTTCTATTGGGCTCATAGCTATTTCGATTCAACGGTTTTAACAATGGCTTCTTTGATACGGTGGTAGGTTCCGCAACGGCAGATGTTGCCGGTCATGGCATCCACGATCTGTTGTTCGCTGGGATGAGGAGTTGTTTCAAGAAGGGCAGCTGCCGTAATAAGTTGCCCGGGTTGGCAGTAACCGCATTGCGGAACTTCCAGAAGCTGCCAGTTTTCCTGGAGTTTGGGATTGATCTTTGATAATCCTTCGATGGTTGTGATACTTTTGCCGGCCACATCTGAAACCGGGGTGCTGCAGGACCGGATAGATTCATGATCCACCAGCACCGAGCAGCTTCCGCAGAGGCCCTCACCGCAACCGAATTTGGTGCCTGTCAATCCGAGAATATCTCTCAATACCCAAAGCAGGGGCATATCCGGATTGACATCCAGCGATTTCTTCTCGCCGTTAACAGTAAGCGTTATCATAGGTTTGGGTATGTTTGGATTATGATTCAAATGTAACAAATTTTAGGTTTGTATCAAAAATTAAGGGCTTCAGGAATTTCCTGAAGCCCTTAATGAAACAATCAAAATGAAAGCCTACAGCGTAATGATGATTCCGATGCTCGGAAGCACCTGTCCACTCAAATTTGGCAAGGATTCCAGAACATAATCCTGTCCATTGGCTGTTGTCATGTAAGCCCCTGAACCTGTTTTTTTACGGATAATATAATCCTGTCCTTTGTTTTTGAAATTGTACGCATTCTGGATATCCAGATAAAGCTGCAAAGCCCATTTTTTATAATAGTACCTTTTGTCAATCCTTAAATCCAGTTCCTGGAATGAACCAAAACGCTGGCTGTTGAGAAGCGAATAATTGAAGTAGGGACCCCCTTTAGCATCCCAGGCCTGGATATTGGCTGACTTTGCCAAATCATAGGGCGTATAAGGAAGGCCTCCTACAAAACGCCATTTGAAACCAAACTGCCAGTTCTTTTTGAAAACCTTCGAACCTGTAATGGTAATAAGGTTTCTGCTGTCCCATGAAGAAGGAATAAAA
>CAYWBO010000004.1:0-1924 GCA_964456625.1 uncultured Lentimicrobiaceae bacterium
TCAATATTTCCAGTTTTCGTCTTTAATGTTACCTGCTGTCCAGTTTGTCCAAAAGCCGTTAGACCCATCAAAGACAAAATACAGCAAAATATAATTTTTGTTTTCATCATTTTTTCAATTAACGTTTACTTATTTTCTTTCGACTGTTTGCCTGAAGATTTTATGCGTCCGGCATTTTTTAAAGCATTATGAATAATCCATTCTATTTGCCCATTGACACTCCTGAAATCGTCGTCTGCCCATTTTTCCAAGGCATCCCATGTTTCAGGTGTCAACCGCAAAGCAAAAGCTTTTTTCTTAGACATTGGCCACACCTCCTTCACTCATTAACTTTTTCATGGCACGTTTTACGCCTTCCGGTTCCCGGGTTCCAATCAGTATCTTAGCTCCTGTGGTCAAATACAGCTGCAATCCCTGATTTCCATTTACAGTAAATGCGACACCGGCCCGTTCTTTTGCAAACAATTTTTGACCTCTTTTACGGTAACCCCATCCACCATACTCCAGGAAGGCCTTATATTTTCTAACTTCATATCGATTAATTTCTTCTTTGGCAACTGAATTTTGCCCCATTTTAAAGGTACGCCTGCCCAGGAAGTTTACCCCAACGGAAGAAAGAAGAACTTTTGCTATGAATTTCTGATTTGTTGAAATGGTAAATCCAAACTGAATACCTGTTTCATCAATAATGGTTACCAGCCTTATTCTGCCAACCAAAAACATGACCACGATCATCAAAGTCAACGGCAACACAACAGCCAGCACCAAATGTGTATTGGAAGCGGGATAATTACCAAAAGGTTTCTCCAGAACAACTTGGTGGTAAAGTCCCCAGCCGGAAATAGCAATAACCATCAGAAAGGTTACAAACAAAATCCACATGACCGGACTATTACGCAGGCTTTGTTCTTCTTTGAAATATATTTTTGATGTACTTTTCTTCACCACAACAATTTGATATTGCAAAAAGCAAACTGCACTTAGAAGCCAATAGCAGCCTCCATGTGCAGTTCCAAAAATTTAATACAGGCTACCCGTATTTACTACTGGGGTAACGTCCTTGTCGGCAGTTAGCACGACCATCAAATTACTCACCATGGTCGCTTTTCGTTCCTCATCCAGTTCGATGATTTGTTTTTTCGAGAGTTCTTCCAGGGCCATTTCTACCATACTTACTGCTCCTTCCACAATTTTCATTCGGGCAGATATAATGGCCGTAGCCTGTTGCCGCTTCAACATTGCCGGTGCGATTTCATTGGCATAAGCAAGATAATTAATCCTGGCTTCCACCACTTTAATTCCTGCAATGGAAAGACGTTCAGTGATTTCACGTTCCAGTTCTGCATTTACTTTTTCACTGCTGCTACGAAGTGTCAGTTCAGCGTTTTCATCTTCGAGATTGTCGTAAGGGTATTGCCCGGCAAGTTTTCGGATGGCCGCTTCATTCTGAATGTCCACAAAAACCTTGTAATCATCCACATCAAAACTGGCTTTGTGAGTATCCTCAACCTTCCAAACCATTACGACACCAATCATAATAGGATTTCCCAGGCTGTCGTTGACCTTAATTGGTTCACTCACCAGATTTCGCGCACGTAACGATAAATTTTTCTTTACCATGAAAGGATTCACCCACCAGAAACCGTTTTTCTTTACAGTTCCTTTGTAGGCTCCGAAAAGAACCAGAACTTTGGATTCATTGGGATTTACGATCATAAATCCCGGCAAAGCAAAAAATACCGCTACCAAAAACACAATAGTCCAGAGGGCCTCGTTGGCTACCAGTTGCCATACGGTGAAAGCAATCAGCAACAGGACGATCAGCAATACAACGTATCCCGAAATCGCGTTTACGTTTTTTTCGTTAGTCATTTTCATAATTCAAAAAGTTTAAAATAATATCACAAAGATATCATTTTAATTT